>NZ_JBSFMM010000090.1:0-43266 GCF_053599555.1 Streptomyces sp. NPDC000941 | reverse complement strand
GCACCGCAGGCACGGGCCGAGGGCGGCCAGCGCGGGCGAACGGCGGGCCGGCGCCGCGTACCAACGGCAGGCGCAGGCGGCACAGCGGGGGCAGGCTGCGTCGGCGGGCCTCTCACGGCGGCGCCCCCGGCCGTGGCCGCTCGCGGGGCGAGCGGGCTGACGGCCGGGGGCGTCGGGGAGAGGGGTGCCGGGGTGCTTCAGGCGCGGGTCGCCCGGCGGCGGCGGGTGATGACGACCGCGGCGCCGCCCAGCGCGAGCGCGGCCGCGGCGCCGCCTGCCATCAGGCCGATGCCGCCCGCGCCGGTCAGGGCCATCGTGCCGCCGGTGGAGCCGCTGTCGTCGGAGGAACCGCCGCTCGTGGCGCCGTCACCGGAGCCGCCGGAGCCGGACGTGGCGCCGTCTTGTGAACCGGAGGCCGAGTCGGACCCGGAGCCGCCGGCCGAGTCGGCCGAATCGTCGCCGCCGGTGGAGGACCCGTCGGAGCCGCCGGAGCCGCCGGCCGCGCCCTTGAAGGTGATCTTCGCGGTGTCGTTGGCGGAGTTCGGGTCATTGGTGCTGAAGCCCGCCGGGCCGGGGACCAGCTTGACGGTGCCGGTGGCGTTCTTGTCGGCCTCCTTGGCGATCTTCACGCCGATGCCGTACGTCTGGCCCTCGCCGGGCAGTTCGGTCGATGCCTCGGGGCACAGATAGCGGCGGTGGCCCGGCTCGAACTTCTTGGTCTCGGTCTCGCTCACATACGTCAGGCACTCACCGGTGGTGTCCTGGTCCGGCTCTTCGTCGATGTGGTTGGTGAGCCCGGTGACGCCCTCGGGCAAGGTGATGTCGGCGTACAGGATCGGCTTGCGGTCCTGGCGGTACGCGGCCGCCGGGCCGTCGTTGGTCAGCCCGAACTTCAGCCCGCCCGTGGTGCCGTTGCCCGCCTCCGGGTCGATGGCGCCGCCCACGGCGCGGAAGTCGGCGTGGTTGTCGGTGCGGAGGGAGACGCTGCTCTTGCCGTCGGTCTCGAAGTCGCCGCCGGAGGTGGTGGTGAAGGCGATCGGGGACCCGGTGCCGGGGGTGCCGTTCGGGTTCTCCTCGCTGCCCGCAGGGACGGCCTGGACCTCGTAGTCGATCCAGGGGGCCAGGGCGGCCTTGGTGATCTTTACGGTCAGCGGGGTGCTGAGCTTCGCGGACTGGCCCGGTTCGATGGCCGTGTCGATGGAGCAGTAGACGCGCGCG
This sequence comes from Streptomyces sp. NPDC000941, assembly GCF_053599555.1. Taxonomy (NCBI): domain Bacteria; kingdom Bacillati; phylum Actinomycetota; class Actinomycetes; order Kitasatosporales; family Streptomycetaceae; genus Streptomyces; species Streptomyces sp. NPDC000941. Next base: position 42,048 of record NZ_JBSFMM010000090.1, on the reverse strand, counting down.
GAGTCGTCCCATTCGGAGCCGAAGCGACAGTTCTTCGGTTTGTTCGTGAATTCGATGCCCGGGACGCTGCTCAGCTCGATATTGACGCGCTCGGCCGGCAGATCCCCGGTGTTCCGCACCGTCAGGGGCAGGTCCACCGTGGAACCGGTCTTGAGGCTGTCGCGATCGGGCAGCTTGCCCACGACCAGTTGGGGCGAGCCGACGACGACCTTGGAAGAGCTCTTGTCCCCGGTCGCGCCGTCGGCCGTCACCTCGTAGGTGATGGTGCCGGAGACGCCGGGCTTGGCGGCGGAGTCGGCGGTGAGGGTGAACGGCTCCCAGGGGCCGTGGAGGTTGCCGTTGTCGAGGCAGGTGACGACCGCGCCGGAGGCGGTGCACTGCTCGTTTTTCGCCTTGATCGTCGCGACGCCTTCGAGGCCGCTGGCGTCGATGACCATTTTGGCGTTCTTGGGGAGGGGGAATTCGGCTCCGTCGTCGGCGAACGAATAACTCACGCTCGGGGCGACGGCACCCTGCCCGTCGGCCGCCGACGGCAGGGCGATCTGCCGGGGGGCGGTGATCTCGGCCCAGGGCTGGGTCGGCTCGTCCTCCGCGTAGGCGGAGGGCATGCCGACGGCCGTCCCGAGCGCGATCACCGCTCCGGCGGCCGCCGCGTGAATCGTTTTCCCCTTATGCCACATACGTCCCACGCCCATCTCACGACTACCCGACTACGTTCGCACGCCAGACAGTTCAGCTGACCGGATGGTTGCCCTCCGGTGAACGGAAAGTTGTGAGCAGGGGCAGGAGAGGGAAAGCGGGGTCAGCCCCGCGAGACGTTGCGCTCGTACACCAGGCGCAGGCCGATCAGGGTCAGCCACGGCTCGTGCTCGTCGATGACCGAGGCTTCGCCCAGCACCATGGGGGCCAGGCCCCCGGTGGCGATGACCGTCACGTCCTCGGGGTCGTCGGCCAGTTCGCGCGCCATCCGCCGGACCACGCCGTCGACCTGGCCGGCGAACCCGTACAGGATGCCGGCCTGCATCGCCTCGACCGTGTTCTTGCCGATGACGCTGCGCGGCCGGGCCAGCTCGATCTTGCGCAGCTGCGCACCGCGCACACCAAGCGCCTCGACCGAGATCTCGATGCCCGGCGCGATCACCCCGCCCACGTACTCGCCGCGCGCGCTGACCGCGTCGAAGGTCGTCGCCGTGCCGAAGTCGACGACCACGCACGGGCCCTCGTACAGCTCGACGGCCGCCAGGGCGTTGATGATCCGGTCGGCGCCGACCTCCTTCGGGTTGTCCATCAGGATCGGCACACCGGTCTTCACCCCCGGCTCGACCAGGACGGAGGGCACATCCCCGTAGTAGCGGCGGGTCACCTCGCGCAGTTCGTGCAGTACGGAGGGGACGGTGGAGCAGATGGAGATGCCCTCGATACCGTCGCCCAGCTCCTCGCCGAGCAGCGGGTGCATGCCCATCAGACCCTGCAGGATGACGGCCAGCTCGTCGGCGGTGCGGCGGGCGTCCGTGGAGATCCGCCAGTGTTCGACGATCTCGTCACCGTCGAACAGGCCCAGCACGGTGTGGGTGTTTCCCACATCGATGGTCAGCAGCATCGTCAGTTCGCCTCGGCCTCGCGCAGGTCCAGGCCGATGTCGAGGATCGGGGACGAGTGGGTGAGCGCGCCGACCGCGAGATAGTCGACGCCCGTCTCGCCGTACGCCCGCGCGTGTCCGAGTGTGAGGCGGCCCGAGGACTCCAGGGTGGCGCGCCCCGCGACCAGCTCGACGGCCTGCCGGGTCTGCTCCAGGGTGAAGTTGTCGAGCAGGATCAGGTCCGCGCCCGCGTCGAGCACCGGCGGAAGCTGGTCCAGGGTGTCGACCTCCACCTCCACGTCCACGTCCGGGAACTCGGCGCGCACGGCCTTGAACGCCTGCGCCACGCCGCCCGCCGCGACCACGTGGTTGTCCTTGACGAGGGCCGCGTCCGACAGCGACATACGGTGGTTGACGCCACCGCCGCAGCGCACCGCGTACTTCTCCAGCACACGCAGCCCCGGGGTGGTCTTACGGGTGTCGCGGACCTTCGCCGTGGTGCCCTCCAGGGCGTCCGCCCAGGCGCGGGTCGCGGTGGCGATACCGGACAGCCGGCACAGCAGGTTGAGCGCGCTGCGCTCGGCGGTGAGCAGATCGCGGGTGCGGGTGCGGACCGAGAGCAGCCGCTGGCCGGCGGCGACCCGGTCGCCGTCCTCGACATGCCGCTCGACCTCGAACTCGTCGGTGCAGACGATGGACAGCACCGCCTCGGCGACGCGCAGCCCGGCGACGATGCCCGCCTCGCGGGCGGTGAAATCGCCGGTGGCCATGGCGTCCTCGGGGATGGTGGCCACGGTCGTCACATCCACGCCGTGGTCGAGGTCTTCCTCGATCGCCATATGCGCGATGTCCTCGACCTTGACGGGGTCGAGCCCGGCGTCGGCCAGCAGCTGGGCGAGGTCGGGGTCCAGACCGCACTCCATCGGGTCGAGGTCGTACGCCTCGTCGTCGTCGGCGCCACAGCCGCACGCGTCACCGCAGCCGGGGCCCCCGCCGGGGAGGCCGATCTGCAGCAGAGGGAGGGCCACTGGCTGTGGGCGGTCGTCGGGAGTGCTGCTCACGGGTGGGACTCCGTCTTCGTTCGGGGGGTGGTGAGTGGGGCGGATGCCTCGGTCGCGGGGAACGCCTCCGTCGCGGGGAACGCCTCCGAGTCCGTCGTACGGACGTCCAGCGTGTCGCCGGGGCCCAGGGTGACCAGGAGGTGCCGGCGCCAGACCGGGTCGTCCCGGTCGGGGCGGTCCTCGCGCCAGTGGCAGCCGCGGGTCTCCTCGCGGCGGAGGGCGGCGGCCACCAGGACGCGGGCCACGAGGAGGAGGTTGGTCGCCTCCCAGGTGTCGACCCCCGGCTCGGCGGTCTTGCCGTCGCGGCGCAGCGTCTCGGCGGCCTCGTCGTGGACCCGCTCCAACTGGGCGGCGGCGCGGGCCAGGCTCTCGGCGGACCGGAGCACCCCGGCCCCGGCGGTCATGATCCGCTGGATGCCGTACCGGGCCTCGGGCGGCAGCAGCGGCCCCTCGCCGGTGGCAAGCCCGGTGGCGGCCTCAGGGGTTTGCTGTGCCTGAAGGGCCTGCCGTGCCTGAGAAGTCGGGGCGGAGGTGATCGGCGAGGTGATGTCCTCGGCGATGCGCTCCGCGAAGACCAGGCCCTCCAGGAGGGAGTTGGACGCGAGCCGGTTCGCGCCGTGGACGCCGGTGCAGGCGACCTCGCCGCACGCGTACAGCCCGGGGACCGTGGTGCGGCCGCTCAGGTCGGTGCGTACGCCGCCGCTCGCGTAGTGGGCTGCGGGCGCCACGGGGATGGGCTCGGTGACCGGGTCGATGCCATGGGCGCGGCAGGCGGCGAGGATGGTCGGGAAGCGGTGCTCCCACATCCGCGCGCCGAAGTGGCGGGCGTCCAGGTACATGTGCTCGGCGCTCTGCTCGAGCATCCGCCGCAAGATGCCCTTGGCGACGATGTCGCGGGGCGCCAGCTCGGCCAGCTCGTGCTGCCCCTGCATGAAGCGGACGCCGTCGGCGTCGACGAGATACGCGCCCTCGCCCCGCACCGCCTCCGAGACCAGCGGCTGCTGCCCCTCCGCCTCCGGACCGAGCCACAGCACCGTGGGATGGAACTGCACGAACTCCAGGTCGGAGACCTCCGCCCCGGCACGCAGCGCCAGGGCCACGCCGTCGCCGGTGGAGACGGCGGGGTTGGTGGTGGCGGAGAACACCTGGCCCATACCGCCGGTCGCGAGAACCACCGCGCCCGCGCGCACCGCGCCGACGCCGTCCCGCTGGCCCTCGCCCATGACATGCAGGGTGACTCCGGCCGCGCGGCCGGAGGCGTCCTTGAGCAGGTCGAGCACCAGCGCGTTCTCCACGGTCTCGATACCGGCCGCGCGCACCGCCTCGACCAGCGCCCGGGAGATCTCCGCGCCGGTCGCGTCGCCGCCCGCGTGCGCGATACGGCGGCGGTGATGGCCGCCTTCGCGGGTCAGCAGGATCTCGCCGGTGTCGTCGTCGGCGTCGAACCGGGCGCCGGTGCCGATCAGCCGGCGTACGGCGTCGGGGCCCTCGGTGACCAGCGTGCGTACGGCCGTCTCGTCGCAGAGCCCGGCGCCGGCGACCAAGGTGTCGTCGAGGTGCTGCGCGGGGGTGTCGCCCTCGCCGAGGGCGGCCGCTATGCCGCCCTGCGCCCAGCGCGTGGAGCCGTCGTCGAGGCGGGCCTTGGTGACGACGATGACCTTCGCTCCGGCGGCGGCGCAGCGCAGCGCGACGGTCAGACCGGCTACGCCCGAGCCGACGACCACGACAGCGGCCTCGATGGCCCAACCGGGGGCCGGGGCACGCAGGGCCGGGGCACGCAGAGCCGCCGCGCCGACGGCTGCCGGCTTGTTGTCTTGGATCATCACGCGGCTCCGAACCACAGGCGGACGTTGTCTATCAGGCGCGTGCTGCCAACCTTGGCGGCGACGGCGAGGACGGCCTCGCCCGTGTGGTCGTCGGGGACCTCGGTGAAGTCCGAGGGGTCGACGAGCGCCAGATAGTCGAGGTCGAGGGGTGGGTCGAGGGGTGGTCGGAGGGAGGCCGCCTCGTCGAGCACCGCGCGCGCGGCGGACCGGACCGCCGCCACGTCCAGCCCCGCGTCGCGGCCCGCGAACAGCGCGCGGGACAGGGTCAGGGCGGTGGTCCGCTCCTGCGGCGACAGGTAGCGGTTACGGCTGGACAGCGCGAGGCCGTCGATCTCCCTGACCGTCGGAGCGCCGACGATCTCGACGGGGAAGTCCAGATCGAGCACCATGCGGCGGATCACGGCCAGCTGCTGGGCGTCCTTCTCGCCGAAGAAGGCGATGTCCGGGCGGGTGAGGTGGAGCAGCTTGGCCACGACGGTGAGCACCCCGTCGAAGTGCCCGGGCCGCGAGGCGCCTTCGTACCGCTCCCCCATGGCACCGGCGGTCATCCGCACCCGCGGCTCACCGCCCCCGTACACCTCCTCGACCGGCGGCGCGAAGACGATGTCCGCGCCGGCGGCGGCCGCGACCTCGAGGTCGGCGTCGAGCGTGCGCGGATAGCGGTCCAGGTCCTCGCCCGCGCCGAACTGCAGGGGGTTGACGAAGACGGTGACCGTCACCACTCCCTTGGCTCCGACCCGGGCGCGGGCCGCGCGTATGAGGGAGGCGTGTCCTTCGTGGAGCGCGCCCATGGTCATGACGACGGCGACGCGCCCCGGGGTGGCGAACTGCGCCAGGGCGGCGTCGAAGTCGGCGCGGGTGGTGAACAGCTCCACGTCCGGCTCTCCGGGGACGGCCTTGCGCCACAGCTTCGGGCTCATGCTCCCGTCCCTCCCCCCAGGCCGGGGACGTCGGAGACGTCCGAGAGGACACCCAGCAGGTCCTCGGCGAGCTCGGGCTTGAGCAGCCCGGCGGCGAGCGCGCGGTCCGCGGTCGAACGGGCCATCGCGAGGTAGCCGGGGACGGCCTGGGGCGCATGGCGGTGCAGCTCGGCGACATGGGCGGCGACAGTGCCTGCGTCGCCGCGCGCGACCGGGCCGGTCAGCGCGGCGTCGCCGCTGCGCAGCGCGTTGTCCAAAGCGGCGCCCAGCAGCGGGCCGAGCATCCGGTCCGGGGTGCCGACCCCGGCGGCGCGCAGCAGGTCCATGGCCTGGGCGACCAGGGTGACCAGGTGGTTGGAGCCGATGGCGAGGGCGGCGTGGTAGAGCGGCCGGGCCTCCTCGGCGATCCACTCGGGCTCGCCGCCCATCTCGATGACCAGCGCCTCGGCCGCCATCCGCAGCTCTTCGGGCGCGGTGACGCCGAACGAGCAGCCCGCGATCCGCTGGACGTCGACGGGCGTGCCGGTGAAGGTCATGACGGGGTGCAGCGCGAGCGGCAGTGCCCCGGCGCGCAGGGCGGGGTCGAGTACGGATGTGCCGTACCGCCCGGAGGTGTGCACAAGCAGCTGCCCGGGGCGCACCGCGCCGGTCTCGGCGAGGCCGCTGACCAGGTCGGGCAGCGCGTCGTCGGGGACGGTCAGCAGGACCAGCTCGGCCCGCGCCAGCACCTCGGCGGGCGGGACGATCGGGACCTCGGGGAGCAGCGCGGCGGCCCGGCGCACGGAGGCGTCGGAGACCCCGGACGCGGCGACGGGGCGGTGCCCTGCGAGCCGCAGCGAGGCGGCGAGGGCGGGGCCGACGCGACCGGCGCCGACGACCCCGACGGTGAGCCGGGCAGGGCGGTCCTGCGGCTCGGGAAGTGGATGTGCGTTCACTCGACGACGGCCTTCCGTTCCAGTCCTCAGGGGGTACCGGACGATTCCCCGCCATGCTACGCGAGTGCTTCCAGATGCTCCGGCCCTGTCCCCAGGGCTGTGGAAAACCCTGTGGCCCGCCCGAGCGCGGGTACGACATGCTCGGCCCATGGCAGACGGAACGGCACAGTCAGGGGAACCGGAGCAGCCGGAACCGGACCTGCGGGCCCGCAGGCTCGCGGCCTGGCGCGGCTCGAAACGGAAGCTGACCAGCCTCGCGGTCGGTGAGCAAATCGGCGAGCGGCTGGCCCGGCTGACGGCCGACGCGGCCGGGTCGTACGACCTGGACGACTGGGTGGACTTCTACGGGGACGGGGTCGTCGAGGAGCTGGAGCGGCGGGTCGCCGAGGTGCTCGGCATGGAGGCCGCGGCCTTCTTCCCCACCGGCACCATGGCCCAGCAGATCGCGCTGCGCTGCTGGGCGGGGCGCACCGGCAATCCGGCCGTGGCCGTGCATCCGCTCTCGCATCTGGAGGTGCACGAGCGCGACGCCTATCTGACGGTGAGCGGGCTGCGCGCGGTACACCCGACGAGCGAGCCGCGGCTGCCCACGGCCGACGAGGTCCGGGAGCTGGACGAGCCCTTCGGGACGCTCGCCCTGGAGCTTCCGCTGCGCGACGCGGGCTTCACGCTGCCCACCTGGGACGAGCTGAGCGCCGTGGTGGAGGCCGCGCGGGAGCGGGAGGCGGTGGTCCACTTCGACGGGGCGAGGCTCTGGGAGTGCACCGCGCACTTCGGGCGCGAGCTGTCGGAGATCGCCGCCCTCGCGGACTCGGTGTATGTGTCGTTCTACAAGTCGCTGGACGGCATTTCGGGGGCCGCGCTGGCCGGACCCGAGGCGATGGTGGCGGAGGCGAAGGCGTGGCGGCACCGGTACGGCGGGCAGGTGTTCCAGCAGTGGCCCGCGGCGCTGGCCGCGCTGGCCGGCCTGGACCGCGAGCTGCCCCGGCTGCCGTCGTACGTGGCGCACGCCCAGGTCGTGGCGCGGGCGCTGGACGAGGCGTTCACGGCCGCCGGGGTGGCCTGGTTCCGGGTGCATCCGCACCAGCCGCACACCCACCGGTTCCAGGTGTGGCTGCCGTATCCGGCCGCTGACCTGGACGAGGCGGGGCTGCGGCTGGCGGAGGAGACCCGGACGACGCTGTTCGGCCGGTGGTGGAAGTCGGGGCCGCCTGGCCTGGCCATGACCGAGGTGACGGTCGCCTCATCCGCACTGGAGTGGACGGCGGACGATGTCGCAGCCGCCGTCGCCGCCTTCCTGAAGCGGCTTCCGGAGGGTGACCGGGCGGTCGGCTGAGCCGGTCGCCGCCGCGCCCGTCGCCGCCGCGCCGGTCGCCGGGCGCCGGGCGAAGAGGGCGGCCAGCCGTTCGCGTACGGCCTGCCAGGCGCGTACGGCCTGCCGGGGGCGTACGACCTGCCGGGGGCGTACGACCTGACCGGCGCGCACGGTCAGCCGGGCCGTCCGGCTCCCCCGCGCCGGGCGCTCCTCGGCCACCGCGCGGAAGTCGCGGTACCGGCTCAGCTCCCGGATGGTGCGCCAGTCGCCGGGGCGGGGCGCGGGCGGGGCGGGTTCGCCGCGCTGGGCGGCGCGGTACAGGTCCAGTACGTACTGCTCGGTGAGGCTCATGGCACGAGGCTGCGCCCGCCCCCGGCCGCCGGTCGTCCCGATTGACGATCGCCGTCAAACGACGTCGAAGGCCGCCGGAGCGGACCGCACCATAGGAGCCATGGCCAGCGTCATCGACATCACCGGGCTGCCGCCCGAGCGCATCGTCTTCACCCCCTCCCCGCTCGCCGAGCTGGGGGCCGCGCTGCATGTGCTGTCCGAGCCCGGCCACCACCCGGGGCTGCACGGCTGGGCGACCGCCACGGCCGCGGGGCTCAAGCCCGACCTCGCCGACCGGCTCCACGAGGCGGACTTCCTGTGGCGCTCCTCCCGCTCCGATCTGCTGCTGCCCGCCGAGCCCGGGGCGACGCTCGCGGAGGAGCTGGACGCGCTGGACCGGATCGACGACGAGACGTTCGTGGCGGCCGCCTTCGAGATCACCTGCTCCCTCACCTCGTACGCACTTCCCTCGCCGTCGCCGCTGGTCGACGCGGGCGAGCGGGCGCGGGTACGGGAGCTGGCGGCGGCCCGCGGGCCGAAGCAGGCCGCGTTCGTCGACCGGATGCTGGAGGACCCGGACGGGCTGCGGGTCTGGCTGCGCCGTCTGCTGGAGGACTGCGACCAGGCGTTCTTCGCGGACACCTGGCAGCGGGTGCGGGGCCAGCTGGCCGCCGACGCCCGCCACAAGGGGGAGCTGCTGCGGCGCAAGGGACTCGAGGAGGCGCTGGCGGCGACGTCGGCCGCGTTGTCCGTGGTGCCGGGCGAAGGCGGCGTACGGCACATCCACGTGGACAAGCTCGCCGGGGGCGAGACCACGGCGGTCGGCCAGGGGCTCACCTTCGTCCCGACCGCCTTCGGCTGGCCGCATCTGCTCGTGCTGTACGCGCCCGGCTGGCCCCCGGTGATCCAGTACCCGGTCGCGGCCCCGGAGCTGCCGCAGCCCGCCGCGCTTGAGCTCGTCCAGCGCCGGATGGACGCGCTGGCCCACCCGATGCGGATGCGCATGTGCCTCAGCCTCGCCCGAGGCCCGCACACCACCGGCGAGCTGGCCGAGAGGTGCGGCATCAGCCCGCCGGAGGTCTCCCGCCATATCGCCGTCATGAAGAAGGCGGGGCTGCTGACCACCCGCCGCCGCGGCCGGTATGTGCTGCATCAGCTGGAGCTGACGGCGGTGGCGCGGCTGGGCAGCGACTTCCTGGAGAGCGTTCTGAGATAGCCGGAGAGCGCTCTGAGGCAGCACCCCCAGGCGTCAGAGCGACCGGGGTCAGCGCGACCGGGGGGTCAGAGCGACCGGGGGGTCAGAGCGACCGGGGGCAGAGCGACCGGGCGTCAGAGCCGGGAGCCGCCGCCCGGGCCCTGGGCGCGTACCAGCCCCGACTCGTACGCCATCACCACCACCTGCACCCGGTCGCGCAGCTCCAGCTTGGTGAGGATGCGGCCCACATGGGTCTTCACGGTCGCCTCGGAGAGCACCAGGCGCGCCGCTATCTCGCCGTTCGACAGCCCTTGCGCAACCAGCAGCATGACCTCGCGTTCGCGGTCGGTCAGCCGCTCCAGCTCGGGGCGGGCCGATCCGCCGGGCCCGGTGGCCGCGCCCGGCAGCATCGGCGCGAAGCGGTCCAGCAGCCGGCGGGTGGTGCTGGGGGCGACGACCGCGTCGCCGCTGTGCACGGCGCGGATGGCGGCGAGCAGTTCGCCGGGCGGCACGTCCTTGAGCATGAAGCCGCCCGCTCCGGCCTTGAGCGCCGAGAACGCGTACTCGTCGAGGTCGAAGGTGGTCAGGATGAGCACCTTGGGCGCGTCCTCCTGCGCGCAGATGCGGCGGGTGGCCTCCACCCCGTCGAGCCTGGGCATCCGGACGTCCATGAGGACGACGTCCACCTCGGCGGTGCGCAGCACCTCCAGGGCCTCCGCGCCGTCGCCCGCCTCGGCGACGACCTCCATGTCGGGCTGGGCCGCGAGCACCATCCGGAAGCCGGTGCGCAGCAGCACTTGGTCGTCGACGAGCATGACGCGGATCGGCATCCGGTCGGGTCCCTTCCCTCAGCCCCTCAGAGAGCGTTTTCTCAGTGAGCGGGTCATGGTGTGCGTGGTGACACTACCGATCGGCACCAATCGGCCGCTCTCGGCAGCACGGCAGATCAGCGGGGCCGCTCGGCCGACCGGCTGAGCGGCAGCAACGCGCTGATACGGAAGCCGCCGCCCGGCCGTGGGCCCGCGTCGAGGGTGCCCCCCACCATGCCGACCCGCTCCCGCATCCCGATCAGGCCGTGCCCCTGGCCGTCCGCGCCGCCGTCCTCGTACATCTCCTGCCGCGCGCCCCGCCCGTCGTCCTCGACGAGGAGGCCGAGCCCGTCGTCGAAGTAGGTCAGGCGCACGCTGGCGCCGACGTCCGGGCCGCCGTGCTTACGGGTGTTGGTAAGCGCTTCCTGCACGATGCGGTAGGCGGTCAGCTCGACGCCGCTGGGCAGCGGGCGCGGACTGCCCACGATCTTGAAGTCCACCGGCAGCCCGGCGCCGCGCACCTGCTCCACGAGATCGTCTATCTGCTCCACATCCGGCTGCGGGACGTAGTCGCTGTCGTCGCTGGGCGCCCCCGAGCGCAGCACGCCCAGCAGCCGCCGCATCTCGGCGAGCGCCTGGCGGCCGGTGCCCGAGATCGTCTCCAGGGCCTGCCGGGCCTGATCGGGGGCGGCGTCCATGACATACGCGGCGCCGTCGGCCTGGACCACCATCACCGACACGTTGTGCGCGACGACGTCGTGCAGTTCGCGCGCGATCCGCGCCCGCTCGGCGGCCACCGCCACCTTGGCCTGCGCCTCGCGCTCCTTCTCCAGGCGCGCGGCGCGCTCCTCCAGCTGGGCGTAGTAGGCGCGGCGGGTGCGGATGGAGTCGCCGAGCACCCAGGCCAGGACGAACGGGATGGTGAGGAAGACCGTGCCGATGGCGGCGCCCCACCATGTCCGTTGCTCCGTATCCGGGTGATCCGGGCCGGGCCAGCGGATGGTGGAGACGATCGGCGCGATCAGGGCCGCGACGAGCGCGAAGCGGGACGCCCAGCGCTTCCCCTCGGCCGCCACCGTGTAGACGACGACCAGCATCGCGAAGTCGGCGGGGTTCTGCTCGACGCTCAGTACGACCTGGGCCACCCCGCACACCGTGACGAGGATCAGCATCTTCTCGGGCGCACGACGGCGCAGCGCGACGGCGGCGCACAGCGCGAGGACGATCGGCACGGCCGCGGCGCGCGGCACCGGGTGCATGGGCGCCTTCACCATCCACAGAAGCGAGAAACCGAAGAGGAGGACGGCCCAGAAGCTGTCCACCCCTGTCGGGTGCCTGCGGAGAAAGTCGTAGAGGCGCTGCACGTCACCCAGCGTAGGCATGGTGGATACGTCCGGGGGTCAGCCGGACGGGCGATCCGTGAGCCGCCGCCCTACGACCCAAGGTGGATACGGCTCCGCTTAGCGTAGGCGTGTGGCGAGTGAGACACGGGAATGGCTGGGGTGGCGTGACGCCGCCGAACACGCCCTCTATGGACCGGAAGGTTTCTTTCGGCGTACGGAAGGACCGGCCGGGCATTTCCGTACATCGGTGCATGCCTCGCCCCGGTACGCGGCGGCGGTCGCCGAGCTGCTGGCACGGGTGGACCGGGCGCTGGGCCACCCGGCCGAGCTGGCCTTGGTGGATGTGGGCGCGGGGCGGGGCGAGTTGCTGACCGGTGTGCTGGCGTGCGCGGCGGGGATGGCCGAGGGGCAGGGCTCCGGGCTGGCTGAGCGGCTGCGCCCGTACGCCGTGGAGCGGGCGCCGCGCCCGCCCGGCCTCGACCCCCGGATCACCTGGCTCGGGGACCTCGGGGACCTCGGTGAGCTCCCGCGCGACGGCCTCGACGGGCTCCTCTTCGCCAACGAATGGCTCGACAACGTCCCCGTCGACGTGGCGGAGACCGATGCGGACGGCGCCTGGCGCCGGGTCCTGGTCGCCCCCGAGGACGGCACCGAACGGCTGGGCGAGCCGGTGGGCGGCCCGGACGCGGACTGGCTGGCGCGCTGGTGGCCGTCGGCGGGGGACTCGGCGGACGAGCCGGGGCTGCGGGCGGAGATCGGCCGGCCGCGGGACGAGGCGTGGGCGAAGGCGGTACGCGCCCTGCGGTCGGGGCTCGCGGTCGCCGTGGACTATGCGCACGAGCGCGGGGCGCGGCCCCCGTTCGGGACGCTGACCGGCTTCCGCGCGGGGCGTGAGGTGCGGCCCGTACCGGACGGCTCCTGCGATCTGACCGCCCATGTGGCGCTCGACGCGTGCGCGGCGGCGGGCGAGGCGGCCCTGCGGGGAGCGGCGAGTCCCCCGCCCGCGGATCCCCCGCCCGCGGATCCCCCGCTCGCGGATCCCTCGCTCGCCCCCGTCGCCCTCCCCCAGCGCGACGCGCTGCGCGCCCTCGGCGTCGAGGGGCGGCGGCCGCCGCCGGCGCTGGCCACCGCCGACCCGGCGGCGTACGTACGCGCGCTGAGCGCGGCGGGCGAGGCGGCGGAGCTGCTGGACCCGGCGGGGCTCGGGGGCTTCACCTGGCTGCTGCAGCCGACGGTCGCGGTGTGCGGCGGGCTGCTGGGGCCGGGGCGGCCCGGCGGGGAGACGGCGGCTGAGAGACTGGGCTCATGACGGAGACGACAGTCGGCATCGGCGGTGCCGCCGAGAGCACGGACATGGTGCTCAACATCGGCCCGCAGCACCCGTCCACCCACGGCGTGCTGCGGCTGCGCCTCGTCCTGGACGGGGAGCGGATCCAGAGCGTCGAGCCGGTGATCGGGTATATGCACCGCGGGGCGGAGAAGCTGTTCGAGGCGCGGGACTACCGCCAGATCATCATGCTCGCCAACCGCCACGACTGGCTCTCCGCCTTCTCCAACGAGCTGGGCGTCGTCCTCGCCGTCGAGCGGATGCTGGGCATGGAGGTGCCCGAGCGCGCCGTATGGACCCGCACCCTGCTGGCCGAGCTGAACCGGGTGCTCAACCACCTCATGTTCCTGGGGTCCTATCCCCTGGAGCTGGGCGGCATCACGCCGATCTTCTACGCGTTCCGCGAGCGCGAGGACCTTCAGCACGTCATGGAGGAGGTCTCCGGCGGCCGGATGCACTACATGTTCAACCGGGTGGGCGGCCTCAAGGAGGACCTTCCGGCGGGCTGGCTCGGCCGAGCCCGCCAGGCGGTGGCCGAGGTCCGCTCGCGCATGGACGTGTACGACCAGCTGGTCCTCGGCAACGAGATCTTCCGGGGGCGCACCCGCGGGGTGGGCGCGCTGGCGCGCGAGACGGTGCACGCCTACGGGGTCAGCGGCCCCATCGCCCGCGCCTCGGGCGTCGACTTCGACCTGCGGCGCGACGAGCCGTATCTGGCGTACGGGGAGCTGCGCGACACCCTGAAGGTCGTCGTCCGCGAGGAGGGCGACTGCCTGGCCCGCTTCGAATGCCTGCTGGAGCAGACCCACAACTCCCTGGACCTCGCGGACGCCTGCCTGGACCGGATCGCGGACCTCCCGCCGGGTCCGATCAACCAGCGGCTGCCCAAGGTGCTCAAGGCGCCCGAGGGCCACACCTACGCCTGGACCGAGAACCCGCTCGGCCTCAACGGCTACTACCTCGTCTCGAAGGGCGAGAAGACGCCGTACCGGCTGAAGCTGCGGTCGGCGTCGTACAACAACATCCAGGCGCTGACCGAGCTGCTGCCGGGCACCCTGGTCGCCGACATGGTGGCCATTCTCGGCTCGCTCTTCTTCGTCGTCGGCGACATCGACAAATAACGGTACGAGGAGCCGACGGGCCGTTACGGCGGCCCTACGAGATCGCGCTGCGCAGCTTGGGCATCTCGACGTGCTCGGCCTCGATGTGCTCGGCCTCGTCGTGCTCGGTCAGGTCGATGACCTCGCCCACCGCGCCCTTCCCGGCCTCCTGCGCAAGCGTCTCCGCGCCGATCACATCGGCAAGGTCCTCGTCCGACGCCTCCGGGCGCTCGGCGGACTCGGCCAACTCCGCGGGCTCGACAGGTTCGGCGGGCTCGACGGGCTCCGGCTCCCGCTTCTTGGGCTGCTTCTTCTGCGTACCGAAGTAGTCGAAGCCGCCCTCCGCGCGGGAGGCGGCCCGGCGCGCCGCGGCGTAGGGCACCACCGCGGAGGGGGCCGTACGGGCGTGGGGCCGGGACTCCCCGGCGCCGGGCTCGGCGGCAGCGGCCTGGTCCTCGCCCGACTGAACCTCGACCAGCTGGTCCTCAACTGGTCGGTCCTCAATCAGCCGGTCCTCGACCAGCCGGTCATCAATCAGCCGGTCATCTGCCGCGCGCTCGCCGTCCGCCCGCTCGCCCGGCTCATCCTCCGCGCGCTCTTCGGCGCTCGGCTGGCGCGGGACCCGCTCGCGCTCCTCGCGCTGCCTGCGCGCATTGCGCACCAGATGACGCAGCGCCTCATCGGCCCGCGCGTACGCCTCGCTGCTCGGAGCACCCGCCACGGGGACCCCGGGGGCGGGGGCCTCGTGGGCCGGGAGCTCGGGGGCCGACGGCTCGGGCTCCAGCTCCCTGACCGGGGCCGCGGCCTCCAGCGCCAGCCGGCGGCGGCCCTCCAGGGCCCTGGCCCGCTCGGTCTCGGCCGTGGCGTAGCGGCGCAGCAGCGAGGCGTGCTCGTTGCGCAGCCGGGCCAGCTCGGCGCGCTTGGCGCGCAACTTGGTGTTGAGCGCGGTCTGCAGCTCGGCGGCCTTCTCGGCGTCCGCTTCGAGTTCGGCGATCCGATCCTCGTACTTCAGCTCCTGCCGCGCGTTCTCGCTCGCGACCTCGGCGACCCGCCGCCCGGCGGAGCGGTCCCAGCTGCGCATCAGGACGGCACCGACGACCGCGGCGGCTGCCGCGGTCGCCGCCAGGCCACGGATCACGACCGTATCGCCGACCAGCCAGGCACCGGAGGCGCACGCTATTGACGCGGCTGCGACCGACAAAGGGGGAAGTAGCCTGTGCAGAGGTGGGGATTGGCGGTGGCGTCCACGTGGCATGGCCCGAAACTTACCGTGCGGGCGGCTCCTATGGGGCCCCGCCCCGCCAAATTCCGCGCCCGATCCGCCTTCGTTCCGGCTTCGTTCCGCCATGGATCAACGATGGATCAGCCGTGGATCAGCCATGGAACCATCGCGTATCCGCCGTGACATCCGCCGTGACATCCGCCGTGACATCCGCCGTGACATCCGCCGTCGTCAGGTCGGCGAAGTGCGCGTCGGCCCCGGCAATACCCCATCTCGGCCGGGCACTTCACTAGTCCTTCACGAAACTAGTCCTTCACCAGTCCCTTCTCCTTCAGGTAGTCCTTGGCGACGTCGGAGGCCTTGAGCCGCTCCGAGTCCACCTTCTTGTTGAGTTCGGTGAGATCGGCAGTGGTCAGCACCTTGTTGAGCTTGTTGAGCGCCTTCGCGATCTTCTCCGAGCCCGCGGACTTCGCATTCACGACGGGCAGGACGTTGTCGGCATTCTGCAGTTTCTTGTCGTCCGCCAGCAGGACGAGTCCGAATTGATCAAGGGTGGCGTCCGTGGACGTGGTCAGCAGCATCTGGTCCTTGCCGTCCTTGACCGCCTGCTTGGCCTGGACGCTGCCGATATCCAGCGGGTCGATGCCGGTGATGTCTATCCCGTACGTCTTCTCCAGGCCGGGCTGGCAGAAGGGGCGCTTGGGGCATTCGTCGCCCGCCGCCAACTTGATCTTCTGCTTGGACTTTCCGAGGTCGGAGAGTGTCTTGAGGCTGTGCTCCGAAGCGAAGTCCTTGCGCACCGCGAAGGCATTCTGGTCGACGGCCTCGCCGGGCTCGAGCGCCTTCAGTCCGCGGGGCTCGGCGAGTTCGCGGAGCACCTTCACCGTGGCGTCGACGTCCGAGGAGGCGACGGGCTTGGCTTTCGGCCCGTTCTTCTTCAGATTCAGATATTCGGCCATCGTGGCGGCGTACTCCGGCACGACATCGATCTCGCCCTTCTCCAGGGACGGTGCGTACAGTTCACGCGAGTCGACCGTCTTGATCGACGTCTTATAGCCGGCGTCCTCCAGCAGCCCTGTGTACAGCGCCGCCAGGATCTTCGACTCGGTGAAGTTGGCCGCCCCGACCACCACCGAATCCTCGCTCTTCTTCTCCAGGCTGTCGCCGCCACACGCGGTGAGTCCGGCCGCCAGCGCCGTGACGGTCGCGGCCGCCCCGGCCACGCGGAAGATCTTGCTCATTGGGATTCCCCGTCCATAGATGACATGCGATGTCATGAGAGGTCACGAATATTCAGCGCGCGCACATAGCGCATATGTATTCAGCACGCCCACACCGTTGTGGGCCACGCGCCTGTTCACGAGGGCCGGCCCGCCGCGCCGGTCAGCGCCAGCGCCTTCGGCGCCTGGTCCGCGGGCGGGCGCTGCTCCGCGGCCGCGGACCGTACGCGCCTGCGGCGCATCGGGTCAAGCAGCCACTGCACAGCGACGAGCACGCCCTCGACCGTCAGCGCAAGCGCCGCGACCAGCACCGCCCCGGCCACCACCTGGGCGGTGTCGGTGACCCGGAAGCCCGCCGTGATGATCCGGCCGAGCCCGCCGCCGCCGGGCAGCGCCGCGAGCGTCGCCGTCGCCACCACCTGAACGGCGGCCGAGCGTACACCCGTCATCATCAGCGGGAAGGCGAGCGGCAGCTCGACCCTGGCGACCAGCTGACCGCCGGTCATCCCCATGCCGCGCGCCGCCTCGACGACCTCGCGGTCCACCTCGCGCATTCCCACATAGGCGTTGGTGAGCAGCGGCGGGATGGCGAACAGCACCAGCGCGACGATCGTGGGCCAGTCGCCGTGCGTCCCCAGCGGGCTGAGCAGCAGCAGGACCAGGACCGCGAAGGTGGGCACCGCACGGCCCGCGTTGGAGATGTTGACCGCGACGGCGCCGCCCTTGCCGATATGCCCGAGCACGACGGCGACCGGCAGGGCGATCGCGCACGAGATCGCCAGACAGGCGACGGTGAGATACAGATGCTGGCCGAGCCGGTGCCATACGCCGTCGGTGCCCGACCAGTGCGACCCGGTGGTCAGCCATGTCCAGGCCTCGCCGATGACCCCCATCAGGCCGCCCCCGCCTTCTGCCGTGCCCTGTCCCGCGCTTGCTCCTGGGCCGGCTCCTGCGCCTGCCCCCGCGCGCTCTCGCGCGCTTGCTCCTGCGCCCTCTTCTGCGCCTTCCGCGCCTTCTTCGTTCCTCCTCGCGCCCACGGCGTGAGCAGCCGCTGCACAAAGAGCAGCAGCACATCAGCCACGACCGCCAGGGCCACGCACAGCACCGACGCGGTGAGCACCTGTGCCTTGAAGAAGCTGCGCATGCCCTCATAGATCAGATTGCCGAGGCCGCCGTATCCGACGATCGCGCCGACCGTGGTGAGCGAGATGGTGGAGACCGTGGTGATCCGCAGCCCGGCCATCAGCGCGGGCAGCGCGAGCGGCAGTTCCACGCCGAACAGCAGGCGCAGCGGGCCGTAGCCCATGCCGCGGGCCGCCTCGCGGGCCTCCTCGGGCACCGAGGCGAGCCCGGCCATGATGTTGCGCACCAGGATCGTCAGCGAATACAGCACCAGGCCGGTGATCACCACCGCGGCCGAGACCCCGAAGAAGGGCAGCAGCAGCGAGAACATCGCCAGCGAGGGCACCGTATAGAGGATCGTCGTCAGCCCCAGCACCGGGCCCGCCACGGACCGCCATCGGCGGGCCAGCAGCGCCAGCGGAAAAGCGACCACGAAACCGATGGCGACCGACGCCACCGTGATCCACACATGCTGGACCGTGGCGTCCGTCAGCTCCTGACTACGCGTACGTACATATTCCCCGCAGATCCAGTCATTGCTGATCAGGCAGCTCTGCCCGGCCACTCGGTCACCTCCCCGTCGTCTCCGATGACCTGGCGACCCTAACCCCGGGCACCGACAATCTCGTCGGCTCGCCACACAACAGCAACAATTCAAACCCGTAATGCGACCACAATGGGGAGCCATGATCCGCTTCGAGAACGTCACCAAGCGCTACGCCGACGGCACGACGGCCGTGGACGATCTGTCCTTCGAGGTCGCGGAGGGCGAGCTGGTCACGCTCGTCGGACCGTCGGGCTGCGGCAAGACCACCACCATGAAGATGGTCAACCGGCTCATCGAACCGACCTCGGGCCGGATCTTTCTGGACGGTGAGGACATCGCCGCGGTCGATCCGGTGAAGCTGCGCCGCCGCATCGGCTATGTCATCCAGCAGGTCGGCCTGTTCCCGCACAAGACCGTGCTGGAGAACACCGCCACCGTCCCCGCGCTGCTGGGCTGGCAGCGCAAGAAGGCCCGGGACCGCGCCACCGAACTCCTCGACCTGGTGGGCCTCGACCCCTCCGTCTACGGTGACCGCTACCCCGACCAGCTCTCCGGCGGCCAGCGCCAGCGGGTCGGCGTGGCCCGGGCGCTGGCCGCCGACCCGCCGGTGCTGCTGATGGACGAGCCGTTCGGCGCCGTGGACCCGGTGGTCCGCGAGCGGCTGCAGACCGAGTTCCTGCGGCTGCAGTCCCAGGTCCGCAAGACGGTGCTGCTGGTGACCCACGACATCGAGGAGGCGGTCCGGCTCGGCGACCGCATCGCGGTGTACGGGGCGGGGCGCATCGAGCAGTTCGACACGCCCGCGTCGGTGCTGGGCGCGCCCGCCACGCCGTACGTCGCGGACTTCGTCGGCGCGGACCGCGGTCTGAAGCGGCTGTCCGTCACGCCCATCGAGCCGGGCGACCTCGAACAGCCCCCGGTGGTCCACCTCGACGACCCGCTGGCCAAGGCCGCCGCCCGGCTGTCGGCCGACGGGGCGCGCTGGGCCGTCGTACTGGACGACGCGGACCGGCTGCACGGCTGGATCCCGGCGGACGCGGCGGACGCGGCGGAGAAGCCCGGCAAGGAGGCGGCGGCCGGAGGGACCGTACGGGACCACTCCCGCCGCATGGAGGCGTGGCTGCCGGTCGGCTCCTCGCTCAAGCAGGCGTTCAGCACCATGCTGCAGCACGACGCGGGCTGGATAGCGGTCCTCGACGGCGACCGCTTCCTCGGCGTGCTCACCCCGGCGCGCCTCCACGAGGCGCTGCGCCGCTCGATCGACGCCGACGCGGGCGGGATCGCCCGGGCGGAGGTGGAGCTGCAGACGGTCGCCGACGTATGAGCGCGCGCGGCGGCTCGCCGCGCGCGCTTCAGTGGCTGTGGCTCAGCGGTCGCCGAGGCGGCCGCCCAGCCACTCCAGCGAGGCGGGCACCTCGCGCTTCCAGGTGTTGAAGTTATGGCCGCCGGTCTTGAGGATGATGGAGGAGATCCTGATGGGCTCGCCCCGGCGGTTGAGCTCCTTGGCCTTCTCGATGAACTTCACGGTGTCCTTGTAGTTCTTCTCACCGTGCTCGCTGCTGGAGACCAGGAGGGACACCGGCGGCGCGGGCTTGTGGTCCAGCCGCCACATCAGGTTGTTCTCCCGCTCCAGCTGCTGGTCGCCGCCGAACAGATCGCCGGTGGTCGCGTCGATCGGCGCCTTGTACGAAGGGGACAGGCCGGCCGCGGCGGAGAAGGCCTCGGGGTGGCGCATGGCCATCTTCAACGCACAGTAGCCGCCGGTCGAATTGCCGATGACGCCCCAGTTACGGGCCTGCTGACCCACCCGGTAGTGCCCGGCCACGGCGTCCGGCACGTCCTTGGTGAAGAACGTCTCGGTCTGCGGGCCCCGGGGCACGTCCACGCACTCGGTGTCGCGCGGCGGGGCGACGGTCGGGCGCAGCATCACCAGGATCATCGGCTGCATCCTGCCGTCTTTGACCAGCTTATGGGCGTTCTGAGGGTATTTCAGGCCGTTGATCAGCGCCTCCGTGGTGCCCGGGTACCCGGTCAGCACCAGCACGGCGGGGAAGTCGCGCCGGGCGTACTCCGGCTGGAAGTACTCCGGCGGCAGATAGACATACGCCGGGCTGCCCAGCCCGGACAGCGGCCCCTTGATGGTGACCTTCTCGATCCGCCCGGCGGCGGCCGGCTCCGAGCCGCCGGGCACGTTCACCTTCCGGATGTCGGTGACCTGCACCCGGGTGCTGCTGCTCGCGGCGTCGTGGTTCACGACGACGCCGGGCGTGGTCTCGGTGCCGAACAGGTCCGACCAGGAACCGTAGAAGCCGAAGGACTGGTTGGCGAACAGACCGAGCGCGGCGAACAGGGACACCTGTGTGACCAGCAGCATGCCGATCCGGCCGAGCACCGGGGCGACTCCGCGTCGGGCGAGCCTGGGCCAGACCCAGATCGTGGCGCCGAACAGCAGCACCGACGCGACGACTGACACCATCACGACGTTGTTGCTCGTAAGACCCATGACTATCTTTCTGTCGGGCGGCCGGCTCCCCCGTGCCGCGCGATGGAACCCCGCCCCGTCAAACGCCGTCTTGGTAGGCGCGATATGTCCAGATACCGCGTCAGAGACGGATCTCTAGGCCGGAACGACGGGAAAGACGAATGTCTGACAGTCAAGATGCCGAAAAGTCCGGAAGGGTTGCTTCCAGGGTGCCGAGGCTGCCCCGCGGACCCCGGCCGGAGGCTGTGCCGACCGCCGTGGGCACCGCCTGCACGCTGATCGGGCTGCTGAACCTCGTTTTCCCACGACTCCGCTACAGCAAGGTGCACGCCCTCGCCGACGTGCTGCCGGGCGCGGTGAGTTCGCTGGCCGCCGCCGCGTCCATCGTGGTGGGGCTGTTGTTGCTGATGCTGGCGCACGGGCTGAAGCGGCGTAAGCGGCGCGCCTGGGTCGCCGCCGTGGGGCTGCTGCCGGTCGGCGCGGCCGCCCAGCTGCTGTACCGGCACTCCATATGCGGGGCGGTGCTCTCGCTGGTGCTGCTCGGCGTCATGATCCGCTACCGCCGGGAGTTCGCGGCGCTGCCGGATCCGCGCAGCCGCTGGATGGCGCTGGCCAACTTCGCGGTGCTGGGCGCGGTGAGCGTCGGCGTCGGGCTGCTGATCGTACGGTCGGACCCCGACGACATCGTGGGCCGGCCGTCGTTCGGCCAGCAGCTGGACCATGTGCTGTGGGGGCTGATCGGCTTCGAGGGGCCGGTCGGCTACCGGGACGGTACGGACTACACCGTCGGCTACTCCCTCGGCGCGCTCGGCCTGCTGACCGTCGCGACCACCGCCTACCTCGCGTTCCGCCCCGAGCACCCCGCCGCCCGGCTGACCCCCGCGGACGAGGAGCGGCTGCGCGACCTGCTCGCCGCGCACGGACACCGCGACTCGCTGGGCCACTTCGCGCTCCGCCGCGACAAGGGCGTGGTCTTCTCGCCGAGCGGCAAGGCCGCCGTCTGCTACCGGGTCGTCTCCGGGGTGATGCTCGCCAGCGGCGACCCGGTCGGCGATGTGGAGGCCTGGCCGGGCGCCATCTCCCGCTTCATGGAGGAGGCGCGGGCGCACTCCTGGACCCCGGCGGTCATGGGGTGCAGCGAGACCGGGGGCGAGGTGTGGACCCGGGAGACCGGCCTCGACGCACTGGAGCTGGGCGACGAGGCCATCGTGGACGTGGCGGACTTCACCCTGTCCGGGCGCGCCATGCGCAACGTCCGCCAGATGGTCAAGCGCATCGAGCGGGCCGGGTACGAGACCCGGGTACGGCGCGCCGGCGACCTGAGCGAGGACGAGCTGGAGACCATCCGGCAGGCCGCCGCGGGCTGGCGGGGCACCGACACCGAGCGGGGCTTCTCCATGGCGCTGGGCCGGATCGGCGACCCGGCGGACGGGGACTCGGTCATCGCCACCGCCCACAAGGCCCCCGAGGAGGGCACCGAACCCGGCCCGTACGGGGACCTCAAGGCCGTACTGCATTTCGTGCCGTGGGGCCGGGACGGGATGTCGCTGGACCTCATGCGCCGCGACCGCGGCGCCGACCCGGGCATGAACGAACTGCTGATCGTCGCCTCCCTGCAGGCCGCCGGGGGGCTCGGGGTCAGCCGGGTGTCGCTGAACTTCGCGATGTTCCGCTCCGCGCTGGCGCGCGGCGAGAAGCTGGGCGCGGGGCCGGTGCTGCGGGGCTGGCGCGGGCTGCTGGTGTTCCTGTCGCGCTGGTTCCAGATCGAGTCGCTGTACAAGTTCAACGCCAAGTTCCAGCCGCGCTGGGAGCCGCGCTTCGTGGTCTTCCGCAGCACCCGCGATCTGCCGCGCATCGGGTTGGCGGCGATGCAGGCCGAGGGGTTCGTCTCGCTGGCCCTGCCCCGGCTGCTGCGCCGCGGGCGGCGCCCCGAGCCGAGGCCCTGCGCCCACCAGGGCACGGCCGCCTCGCACGGCCGCCTCGAACAGGCCGCGTGACGCGCCAGCGCGCTCTGCTGGGCGCGGGCGAGGCAGCTCGTCCCCGTACGCCTAGGCTGGGGTCATGAGGACGTTGCGTGAACGGGGCCGGGTGGCCGGACTGCCGGAGTGGGACCGGTGCGCGGTGATGGGCGTGGTCAATGTCACGCCCGACTCGTTCTCCGACGGCGGTCAGTGGTTCGACACCGAGCTGGCCGTCAAGCACGGCCTGGACCTGGCCGCGGCCGGGGCGGACCTGGTGGACGTCGGCGGCGAGTCGACCCGCCCGGGCGCGCCGCGCGTCGACGAGGCCGAGGAACTGCGCCGGGTGGTCCCGGTGGTGCGCGAGCTGGCCGCCGCGGGGCTCGTGGTCAGCGTGGACACCATGCGCGCGTCGGTCGCCGAGCGCGCGGTCGAGGCCGGGGCGCGGCTGGTCAACGATGTGAGCGGGGGCGGCGCCGACCCGGCGATGGTCCCGGTGGTGGCCGCCGCCGGGGTGCCCTTCGTGGTGATGCACTGGCGCGGCCAGTCGATCGACATGAACAACCGTGCGGTCTACGGGGATGTGGTCGGCGAGGTCGTCGCGGAGCTGCGGACGAGCCTGGAGCGGGCGGTGGCCGGCGGCGTCGATCCGGAGCGGATCGTGATCGACCCCGGCCTCGGCTTCGCGAAGGACGCCGAGCACGACCTGGCGCTCGTCGCCCGTCTTGGCGCACTGCGGGAGCTGGGCCGGCCGCTGCTGGTGGCGGCCTCGCGGAAGCGGTTCCTGGGGCGCGTACTGGCCGGGGACGGCGGCAGCCCGCCCCGCGCCCGGGAGCGGGACGCGGCGACGGCGGCGGTCTCGGCGATCGCGGCGCGGGAAGGCGCATGGGCGGTGCGGGTGCACGAGGTGCGCGCGAGCGCCGACGCGGTGCGCGTGGCCCGGGCGATCGAAGCGGCGGACACGGCGGGAGCGGTGTGACTTCCCTGACGGACAGCGAGCGGGTGGCACTGGCCAACACCGCGCTGTACGAGGCCATGGAGCAGGGCGACCACGGGGCGATGTCGCGGCTGTGGCTCGACGA
The DNA here is from genome assembly GCF_053599555.1 of Streptomyces sp. NPDC000941. Lineage (NCBI taxonomy): Bacteria > Bacillati > Actinomycetota > Actinomycetes > Kitasatosporales > Streptomycetaceae > Streptomyces > Streptomyces sp. NPDC000941. Next base: position 18,675 of record NZ_JBSFMM010000090.1, on the reverse strand, counting down.
CCCGGACACCGAGGTCTCCTGTGTGCACCCGGGCTGGCCGGTGCTGCGCGGGCGCAGCGAGGTGCTGCGCTCCTATGCGCTGATCATGGCGAACACCGACTACATCCAGTTCTTTCTGACGGATGTGGAGGTGTCGATCATGTCCGACACCGCGATGCTGACCTGTACGGAGAACATCCTCAGCGGCGCCCCGGCCGAGGAAGAGGGCCAGCTCGGCCCGCTGGTGGGGCAGCTGGTGGTGGCCACGAACGTCTTCCGGCGGACCGAGGACGGCTGGAAGGTGTGGGCGCACCACGGATCGCCGGTGCTGGCGGAGCAGGACGAAAACGATGGCTCGGCCGCGGCCGAGCCCGAGGGCCCGGACGACGACCCGGATCAGCTGCTGCCCTGAGCGCCGCGCCCTTTCGGCAGCGCCGCGCCCCTTCGGTTCACTCGTCAAACCGTGCGTGAGATCTGCGCCAAGGGCGGGTAGGGGGAAGTGGCGCGGGGGCTCCTGGAGCGCGCGCCACGGGCCCCCGTGGGCGAGTGCTGTCCTTGCTCGCAGGTAGATTCGAAGGAGGTACCCCCGCCGACGGCGGGGGACGGGTGGTGCGTTCCGGGCAGATCGGACGTGCCCCGACCGACGACAGCAGGAGTGATTCGGGTGGATCGTGTCGCGCTGCGCGGCCTGAAGGCCCGCGGGCACCACGGGGTTTTCCCCCATGAGCGCGAGGAGGGCCAGACCTTCGTCGTGGACCTGGTGCTCGGCCTGGACACCCGGCCCGCCGCGGCCACCGACGACCTCACCAAAACCGTCCACTACGGCGTGGTGGCCGAGGAGGTCGTGGAGGTGGTGGAGGGGGAGCCGGTCGCCCTGATCGAAACCCTCGCCGACCGGATCGCCGAGCGGTGCCTCAAGCACGAGCAGGTGCGGGAGGTCGAGGTCGTGGTGCACAAGCCGGAGGCCCCGATCACCGTGCCCTTCGACGACGTGACCATCACCATCACCCGGAGCCGAGCATGAGCAGCAGCGACCCGACCGTGCAGCCCGTCCCAGCCTCCGTCGTGGAGCGGGTGGACGCGGCCGATGTGACGTTGTCGAATCCGAAATGGGCGGTGATCTCGCTCGGCAGCAATCTGGGCAATCGCCTGGAGACCCTGCAGGGCGCGGTCGACGCGCTGGAGGACACCCCGGGCCTGCGGGTCAAGGCGGTCTCTCCGGTGTACGAGACCGAGCCGTGGGGGGTGGAACCGGGCGCCCAGGCGACGTATTTCAACGCCGTGGTGCTGATCAAAACGACGCTGCCGCCCTCCTCGCTGCTGGAGCGGGGCCACGCCATCGAGGAGGCGTTCGAGCGGGTGCGCGATGAGCGCTGGGGCCCCCGGACGCTGGATGTGGACATCGTCACGTACCAGGGCGTGATCTCCGACGACCCGGTGCTCACCCTGCCGCACCCCCGCGCCCACGAGCGCGCCTTCGTGCTCGTCCCCTGGCACGACGTGGACCCGGGGGCCGAGGTCCCGGGGCTCGGGGCGGTCTCGCGGCTGCTGGCCGAGGTGGGCCAGGAGGGCGTACAGGCGCGGGCGGACCTGGAACTGCGGCTGCCCGAATAGACGTTGATCCTCGTGGGCGCCGTGGATTCCGCGAATCACCCAGGTTCCACGGATCCCGTAGATTTCACGGATCCGCAGATTCCGCGGATCCCGTAGATTCCGCGCGACTGCGTACGACTTCGCGATTACGTACGACTTGAGGGGCGACCGCTCGGTGAAGCAACTTCGGATCAGGGTGCTGCTCGGGCTGTTCGTCGTGGCCGGTGTGGTGTCATGGGCGGGCGCCCGGCTGTGGGACACGCTGGGCTCGCTGCCCAGCGTGCCGGTGGCCGCGCCGATCGTACTGGCCCTGATCGCGGTCGTGCTGGCCGCGACCGCCCTGTCCCTACGGGCCCGGCTGCGCGCCCAGCGCGAGCGCCGGCCCGGTGCGAAGGGCGTGGATCCGCTGGTGGCCGCCCGCGCGGTGGTCTTCGGTCAGGCGAGCGCGCTGGTGGCGGCGCTGGTCTCGGGGATGTACGGCGGGGTCGGGGTGTTTCTGCTGCTGGAGCAGCTGGATGTGCCCGCCCGCAAGGACCAGGCGATCTACGCGGCGGCCTCGGTACTGGCAGGGGCGGCCGTGGTCGCCGCCGCGTTCTTCCTGGAGCGGGTCTGCAAACTGCCCGAGGACGACGACACCGGGAACGGGCCGGGCGCTGCGGCCCGGGCATAGCTCAGCACGGCGGCAGCACGGCAACGGCAGCAATACGGCGCGCGGCTAGCGCGCCATGATGAGGCTCATCGCCTCGGCGCGGGTCGCCGGGTCGCGCAGCTGACCACGTACGGCCGAGGTGAGCGTCTTGGCCCCCGGCTTGCGCACCCCGCGCATGGTCATGCACATGTGCTCGCATTCGACCACCACGATCACACCGCGCGGCTCCAGGATCCGCATCAGGGAGTCGGCGATCTGCGTGGTCAGCCGCTCCTGGACCTGCGGGCGGCGGGCGAAGACATCGACCAGCCGGGCCAGCTTGGACAGCCCGGTGATCTTCCCGTCGTTGGACGGGATATAGCCGACGTGGGCGACGCCCACGAAGGGCACCAGGTGGTGCTCGCACGAGGACATCACCTCGATGTCCTTCACCAGCACCATCTCGTCATGGCCCAGGTCGAAGGTCGTGGTCAGGACCTCCTCGGGCTTCTGCCGCAGCCCCGCGAATATCTCCCGGTACGCACGGGCCACCCGCCCCGGGGTCTCCCGCAGCCCCTCCCGGTCCGGGTCCTCGCCGACAGCGATAAGCAGCTCGCGGATCGCCTGCTCGGCGCGCTTTTCGTCGAACACGCCGACGGGGCCCTGGCCGTCCAGCGAGATGGGGTCGGTCATTCAGCTGCCTCGTTCCTCATGCGCACCGAAAAGACGTAGAAAACCTCAAAACGCGAAACCTCAAAACGCGGATGCCGCGCCCCCCAGGCTAGAACCTGGGGGGCGCGGCATTCATTCCGGGTCGGTTTGGGCCGCTACGGGCCCGTACGGCCCGCAGACGACCCTCCCGTCGGGTCAGCTCTCGGGACCGGCCTCTTCCGGGCGCTCCGCACTGTCCTCGGGGGTGGTGGCCTTCGCGAGACCGGCCGCCGAGGGGGGCTGGGCACCGTTGGCCGGGGCGAGCTCCCGGGGGGAGAGCACCGGCGGGCGGGTGGAGGGCGTACGCCGCGAGGAACCGGTCCAGGCCGGGCGGGCCGGGCGCCTGACGATCGGGGCGAAGATCTCGGCGATCTGCTCCTTGTTGAGCGTCTCCTTCTCCAGCAGCGCCAGGACCAGGTTGTCCAGGACGTCGCGGTTCTCGACGAGGATTTCCCACGCCTCGTTGTGCGCGGACTCGATGAGCTTCTTGACCTCCTCGTCGACCAGCGCGGCGACCTCTTCGGAGTAGTCGCGCTGGTGAGCCATCTCACGGCCCAGGAACGGCTCGGAGTTGTCGGAGCCGAACTTGATCGCGCCCAGCCGCTCGGTCATGCCGTACTGCGTGACCATCGCGCGGGCGGTGGTCGTGGCCTTCTCGATGTCGTTGGACGCGCCCGTGGTCGGGTCGTGGAAGACAAGCTCCTCGGCGGCGCGGCCACCCATCATGTAGGCGAGCTGGTCCAGCATCTCGTTGCGCGTGGTCGAGTACTTGTCCTCCTCGGGCAGGACCATGGTGTAACCCAGGGCCCGGCCGCGGGAGAGGATGGTGACCTTGTGCACCGGGTCGCTGTTCGGAGAGGCCGCCGCGACCAGGGCGTGACCGCCCTCGTGGTACGCGGTGATCTTCTTCTCCTTCTCGCTCATGATCCGGGTCCGCTTCTGCGGACCGGCCACGACGCGGTCGATCGCCTCGTCCAGGAAGTGGTTGTCGATCAGCTTCTTGTCACTGCGGGCCGTCAGCAGCGCGGCCTCGTTCAGCACATTGGACAGATCGGCACCGGTGAACCCGGGGGTGCGGCGGGCGACGGCCGAGAGGTCGACGTCCGGAGCGACCGGCTTGCCCTTCTGGTGGACCTTGAGGATCTCCAGGCGGCCCTGCATATCCGGGCGGTCCACGGCGATCTGCCGGTCGAAGCGGCCCGGGCGCAGCAGCGCCGGGTCCAGGATGTCGGGCCGGTTGGTGGCGGCGATCAGGATGACGCCGCCCTTCACGTCGAAGCCGTCCATCTCGACCAGCAGCTGGTTCAGTGTCTGCTCGCGCTCGTCGTGACCGCCGCCCATGCCGGCGCCACGGTGGCGGCCGACGGCGTCGATCTCGTCGACGAAGACGATCGCCGGCGCGTTCGCCTTGGCCTGCTCGAACAGGTCGCGGACGCGGGAGGCACCCACACCCACGAACATCTCGACGAAGTCGGAGCCGGAGATCGAGTAGAAGGGGACACCCGCCTCGCCCGCGACGGCGCGCGCGAGCAGCGTCTTACCGGTGCCGGGCGGGCCGTACAGCAGCACGCCCTTGGGAATCTTGGCGCCCACGGCCTGGAACTTCGCCGGCTCCTGCAGGAACTCCTTGATCTCCTGGAGCTCCTCGACCGCCTCGTCCGCCCCGGCCACGTCCGAGAACGTGGTCTTCGGGGTGTCCTTGGTGATCAGCTTGGCCTTCGACTTCCCGAAGTTCATCACTCGGGAGCCGCCGCCCTGCATCTGGTTCATCAGGAACAGGAAGACCACGACGATCAGCACGAACGGGAGCAGCGACAGCAGGATCCCGACGAACGGGTTCTGCTTCGACGTCGAGACGTTGTACCCGTCCGGGATCCCGCCCTGCTTCTGAGCATTGGCCTGCAAGGTCCGGGCGATGTCGAGGCCCTGGTCACCGATGTAGGTGGCCTGGAGCTTACTGCTGCCCGAGATCTTGGCGACGTTGTCCTTGAGCTCGATCTTGATCTTGTGCTCGTCGCCGGTCGTCAGCTCGGCGGACTGGACCTGGTTCCGGTTGATCGCCTTGACGACCTGGCTGGTGTCCACCGACTTGTAGCCGCCGGACGAGCCGACGACCTGCATCAACACGACCACGGCGAGGACGGCCAGCACGATCCACATGACCGGCCCACGGAAGTAGCGCTTCACGTCCATCCATACGGGGCGATGCCGCCCCGTCCCTCCTGCCACAGTGAGGCACGGCAGCCCTGGAGGGGCGCCTGTGCGTGCGGTGTATTGCGGTGTATTTGTGGTGAATGAGCTGTGTAATCCTCAGTCTCAAAAAAGACTGACCTTCGGACGGTACCCCAGCATTGTCACCCGACGCCGCCGTGGACTGTTAACAAATCCGCCTTCCCCTGCTCCAACGGCGGGAAACCGCGCCAGGTTCCCAGGCGGTTCCCGCGCCGTCCGAACAGGGGCTGCGCCACCCTCCGGGAAGGGTGCTCAGCCGCCGTACACGTGCGGGGCGAGCGTGCCGACGAAGCGCAGGTTGCGGTACTTCTCGGCGTAGTCGAGGCCATAGCCGACGACGAACTCGTTGGGGATGTCGAACCCGACCCATTTCACATCGATGGCGACCTTGGCCGCCTCCGGCTTGCGCAGCAGGGTGCACACGTTCAGCGAGGCGGGCTCGCGCGAGCCCAGGTTGGACAGCAGCCACGACAGGGTCAGGCCGGAGTCGATGATGTCCTCGACGATCAGGACGTGCTTGCCCTTGATGTCGGTGTCCAGGTCCTTGAGGATGCGGACCACGCCCGAGGACTGGGTGCCCGCGCCGTACGAGGACACGGCCATCCAGTCCATGGTGACCGGGGTGGACAGGGCGCGTGCCAGGTCCGCCATGACCATCACCGCGCCCTTGAGGACTCCGACGATCAGTAGATCCTTGCCCGCGTACTCCGCGTCGATCTTGGCGGCCAGTTCGGCCAGCTTCGCGTTGATCTCTTCCTCGGTGATGAGGACCGACTTGAGTTCGGTGCCCATGTCCTTGTCGTCCACCCGCGCCACTCTCGTTAGGGTTACCGGCTTGACTGGCTGGGCGGGTCAGCCCTGCCGGATGACCAGTCTGCCACCCTCCCGGCGGACCTCCACGCGGCCCGGGAGGTTGAGGGCCCGCTGACCGCGCCAGCCGGTGATCAGGCGGTCCACCTCTTCGATGTGGCGGGCGAAGAGCGAACCGGCGGGGGCGCCCGCGGCGATCGCGGCGCGGCGCAGCACCCGGCGGCGGACGGCGGGGGGCAGCGCGTGCAGCCCGACGGCGTCGAGCTCGACGGCGGCTGTTTCGGCGGCTGTCTGGGCAGCTGTTTGGGCGGCTGTTTCGGCGGTGCCGGGCTCGGCTGCTGTCTGGGCCGCTGTTTCGGCGGTGCCGGGCTCGGCGGGGGCCTCGGTGCCGGCCGGGGCGGGCTTGGCGGCCTTCGCGGCCTTGACGGGCCGTACATCGGTCCGCACCTCCGCCTCCGCCCGGGCGGCCCAGGCGTCGAGCGCGTCGGCGTCGTCGCGCGAGAGCTGGGCGGTGCGGGCCAGCGCCTCGACGACGCCCTTGCCGAGGGCCTTCTCCAGGATGGGCAGCGCCTCGTGGCGGACCCGGGAGCGGGTGTAGGCCGGGTCCACGTTGTGCGGGTCGTCCCATACGGGCAGCGACTGGGCCAGGCACGCCCGGCGGACGGTCTGCCGGTCGAGCCGCAGGAAGGGGCGGCGGTAGCGGCCGCCCGCCCCGGAGACCTGGGCCATACCGGACAGCGAGCGGATACCGGAGCCGCGGGCCAGCCCCAGCAGGACCGTCTCGGCCTGATCGTCGCGGGTGTGGCCGAGCAGCACGGCGACCGCGCCATGGCGCTCGGCCGCGGCGTCGAGGGCGGCGTAGCGCGCGTCACGGGCGGCGGCCTCGGGGCCGCCGTCCCGGCCGACGGACACGCCGATGCACTCGACCGGCTCGAGCCCGAGCAGCCGCAGCCGCTCGGCGACCTCGGCCGCGCGCGCCTCGGAGCCGTCCTGCAGACCGTGGTCGACGGTGACCCCTCCGGCGCGCACCCCGAGCTTGGGGGCTTCGAAGGCGAGGGCGGAGGCGAGCGCCATGGAGTCGGCGCCGCCGGAGCAGGCGACGAGCACCAGGGGCGCCGCGGCGGGGGCGGGGGGCGAGGGCGGCGAGGTCGAGGGGCCGACGAGTACGTCGTGGAGGACGCGGCGGACCGCCAGGCGTATCGCGGCGACCGCTGGATGGGGACCCATGTCCGTTTCCCATCTGTCGTTCGAGGGGGTGCCTCGGGGCCGTTACGAGGGTTTCGTCACACAGAGTTCGTCACGCTGAGTACGTCGATGGTGACAGAAGTGCGCTGTTCCCCGAGCATCGCACGCCTACCCGTCGCTCACGGTCCCTCGGACGGGTGATTAAGAGGGCATAGCGCCCCTATGACTCCGTCCTACGGTGCACCCGCGCGACCCAGTCCGCGGGTTTGCTGATCTCCGTTTTGGTCGGAAGCGTGTTCGGAGAGGTCCAGACGCGGTTGAAGCCGTCCATCCCGACCTGGTCCACGACGGACCGTACGAACCGCTCCCCGTCCCGGTACTGCCGCAGCTTGGCGTCGAGCCCCAGCAGCTTGCGCAGCGCCTGGTCCAGCCGGCCCGCGCCGCTGGCCCGGCGCTTCTGGAACTTCTCGCGGATCTCCGCGACGGACGGCACGACCTCGGGCCCCACCCCGTCCATCACATAGTCCGCATGCCCCTCGAGCAGCGACATCACGGCGGTCAGCCGGCCCAGAATCTCCCGCTGGGCCGGGGTCTGCACCAGCTCGATGATGCTGGGCGTGCTGCCCTCCCGGTCGCCGTCCGCCTCCGGGCGGCCGCCGCCCAGCGACTGCACCGCCTCGCGGAACCGCTCCAGGAGGGTGGCCGGGTCCACCTCGGTCTCGCCGAGGAAAGCCTGGATCTCGGACTCGATGTGGTCGCGCAGCCAGGGCACCGCGGTGAACTGCGTACGGTGCGTCTCCTCGTGCAGACACACCCACAGCCGGAAGTCGTGCGGGGCGACGTCCAGCTCGCGCTCCACATGCACCACGTTGGGCGCCACCAGCAGCAGCCGCCCGCCGCCCGAGGAGGCGGGCAGGTCACGGCTCGGCGGCGCGAACGTCTCGTACTGGCCGAGCACCCGGGAGGCCAGGAAGGACAGCAGCATCCCCAGCTCCACCCCGGTGACCTTGCCGCCGACCGCGCCGAGCACGGCGCCGCCCGGCAGCCCCCCGCGCCGCTCCTGCATCTTGCCCAGCAGCGGCTTCAGCACCTCGCGGAAGCCCGCCACGTTCGCCTTGATCCAGCCCGCGCGGTCCACGACGAGAACCGGGGTGTCCGAGCCCGGTCCGCCCGCCGGGGCCATTCGGGTGAACGCCCGGACGTGCTCCTCCGACGACTTGGCGTACCGGCGCAGCTCCGCGACGACGGCGCGCGCCTCGTCCCGGCTCACGTCGGGGCCCGGCCGCACCAGCCGGGTCGCGGTCGCGACCGCGAGGTTCCAGTCGACCATCTCCGCACCACCGATGCTCGTCATGGCTTCACGGTACGTGGCGCGCGGTCCTTCCGGGAGGCGACGAGGTCATCAGCGGCAGCCGCAGTTCGCGAGTGCGGACGCCATGCGGTCCAGCGCGCGCTGTGCGCCCTGGGGGTCGGTGGTTCCGTTCGTCATAAACGCGAAGACCAGAAGGCGGCCATCCGCGTCGACGACGGTGCCCGCGAGCGTGTTGACGCCCGTCAGGGTCCCGGTCTTCGCCCGGACCACACCACGGCCGACCGCCTGCTGGGCGTAGCGGCCGCGCAGCGTCCCGGTGAAGCCGGCCACCGGCAGGCCGGTGAGGACCGAGCGCAGCTCGGGGTGGTCGGGGTCGGCGGCGCGCACCAGGACCTGGGCGAGCAGGGCCGCGGACACATGGTCGGCCCGGTTCAGGCCGCTGCCGTCGACGATACGGGCGCCCGACAGCGGCAGCCGGAGCCTGTTCAGCCGGTCCATGACGGCCCGTCCCGCGCCGTCGAAGCTGGCAGGTTCGCCCGCGGCGATGGCGGTCTGCCGGGCGAGGGCTTCGGCGATGTCGTTGTCGCTGTTGGTCAGCGCCCGCTCGACCAGGGAGGACAGCGGCTGAGAGCGAACGGTGGCGAGCGGCCGCGCCTTCTTCCCGGCCTTGGCGGCTTTTACGGACCGCGGCTCGCCCTTCACATCGATCCCGCGGTCGCGCAGCATCGTGGCGAACTCCTCCGCCGCGTCGGCGGCGGGGTCGTGGGAGCGGGGGGCCGGGCCGTGGTCGCTGTCGTCCAGGCGGCCCTCGTCGACCATGAGGGGGGTGACGGGGGAGATGTTCTCGTTGGGGCCGATCGGGTGCAGGACCGGGCCGGAGTAGAGCGAGGTGTCGTAGCCCAGCCGGACGCTTTCGGTGCCGCTCTTCTTGAGCGCGGAGGCCGTCTTGTCGGCCAGTTTGCGCAGGCTGGCCGGGGCGTCGGCGCCCTTGGTGGCGCGGGCGGTGAGGGTGGGGTCGCCGCCGCCGACCAGCACGATGCGGTCCTCGTCTTTGGCCTTGCCCTTGCCCTTCGCGCCGCCCTTCGCACTGTCTCCGTCTCCGGGGGCGACGACGGTGGTCTCGATGCGGTGGTCGGGTCCGAGGGCGGAGAGCGCGGCGACGCCGGTCGCCAGCTTGATGATCGAGGCGGGCACCGCCTGGGTGTCCGCCTGCGCCCCGTACAGCTGCCGCCCGGTCGCCGAGTCCACGACGGACACCGAGCGCGGTTTGCCCAGCGCCCCGTCGTCCAGCAGCGGCTCAAGCGCGTCGGCCAGGCCCGCCCGGGTGGGCTGCGGGACCGCGTCGTCGCCGCTGTCCGGGGAAGGCGCGACGGCGGCCGTGCCCAGGGGGGCCAGCACCGGCGAGGCGCTGGGCACGGACCGCCCGGGGCCCTCGCCGTGACGCTCGCCACCTGTGCCGGGACTCCCGGCGGCGCGGGCCCGCTCGGCCGTACGCTGCCCGGAGTCCCACGGCCCGGCCGCGAACACCGTCGCGACCGCCACCACCAGGCCGACGACGGCGGAGATCGCCGACAGTCGCCACGTCAGCCGCTGCTCCACCGTGGCGCTCCGCCACCGGCCCGTGGCGCTCTGCCACTGGCTCTGCCACCACCTGACCTGCCACGATCTGGCTTCAGGCACGTCGGACCAGCCCCTTTCGCCACCACACACCTGCGTGGGGGACACTTAATCACCAGACGTATGTGTTGATCATGGAGGAGCCACCCGTGGAGTTCGACGTCACCATCGAGATCCCCAAGGGTTCGCGCAACAAGTACGAGGTGGACCACGAGACAGGGCGCATCCGTCTCGACCGTCGACTCTTTACTTCGACCAGCTACCCGGCTGACTACGGCTTTGTGGAGAACACCCTCGGCGAGGACGGCGACCCGCTGGACGCGCTGGTCATTCTGGACGAGCCGACCTTCCCGGGCTGTCTGATCAAGTGCCGCGCGATCGGCATGTTCCGGATGACGGACGAGGCCGGCGGCGACGACAAGCTGCTGTGCGTGCCCGCGTCCGACCCGCGGGTCGAGCACCTGCGTGATATTCACCACGTTTCGGAGTTCGACCGCCTGGAGATCCAGCACTTCTTCGAGGTCTACAAGGACCTGGAGCCGGGCAAGTCGGTCGAGGGGGCCAACTGGGTGGGCCGCGCCGAGGCCGAGGCCGAGGTCGAGGCGTCCGTGAAGCGGCTGGAGGCCGCGGGCGGCGCGCACCACTGAGCGTGCCGGCTTTTCTCTTCTTGAGTTGCGCTGAGCCTTAAAGGCCTTAACAGCACAGAGGGCGGACCGGTTTTCCGGCCCGCCCTCTGTGCTGTGTGGGGTCTCAGAAACCGCGGGTGCGCTTGGCGGCGCGGCGGCCCGATGCCTCGGTCTCGGGCCGCGGGGCCTTCAGGAACAGCCGCGCGGCCTCGTTGCCCAGGTTCACCCCGATGGCGATGGCCAGGGCCAGCGCCGCCGCCTGGGTGAGGTGGGCGATACCGCGGTCCAGATTGCCCTGGGCCAGCGCCAGCAGGCCGAAGTACGTGGCGCTACCGGGCAGCAGCGGCCCGATCGCGGCCGTGACGTATGGCAGTGCGGACGCGTAGCGATAGCGGGACAGCATCTGCCCGAAGAGCCCCACCAGCCCGGCGGCGACCGTCGTGGCGGCGACCGCGGGGACGCCCGCGGTGTTGTGCAGCGCTCCGTAGACGACCCAGGCGACCCCGCCGTTGAGGGTCACGAACAGCACGGTGTGACGTTCCTGCTGGAGCAGGATGGAGAAGGTCAGCGCGAGCAGCATCGCCGCGACGATCTGCACCACCGGCCGGTCGACCTGGCGCAGCGCCGCCTCCGGGTTGAGCTTGGCGTCCAGTTGAAGGCCCCCGTACAGCACGGTCAGCACGCCGCACACGATCCCGACGATCAGATAGACGACCTCCAGGAGCCGGGCCGCGGCGGTGATGTAATAGCCGGTCAGCCCGTCCTGGACGCCCGCCACCAGCGCCCGCCCGGGGATCAGTGCGAACAGCCCGCCGGTGATCACCGCGGAGGACTGCAGCCCCACCCCGGCCAGGCTGAGCGCGACGCCCATCGCGGCAGGCGGCATCGCCGCTGCCACGAACTGGTAGAACTCCGGCAGCCCGCGCCCCGAGGCCAGCCAGGCCAGCCGGTCGCCGAGCATCGCGCCGACCGCCGCCGCGAAGAAGACCGGCCAGTCGCCGCCGACCAGCATGCTCGCCGCGCCGGCCAGCGCGCCGCCGGCCAGGGTGAGCGCCCATCCGGGGTAGGGGTGGCGGTTACGGCGGATCTCGGCGAGGCGGCGGTATGCCTCCTCCAGGGTGAAGTCCTCGCCGGAGGTGATGTCGTCGACCAGCCGGAAGACGGCGGACAGCCGGGTGTAGTCGGTGCCCCGGCGGCGTACGGTCCGGCTGGCGGTGACCGGGTCGTCGACGAGCGAGGGCTGGTAGCTGACCGACAGCAGGGTGAAGGTGACGGTCGGCTCGCAGCGGTCGAGCCCGTACGCATGCGCCACGCCGAACATCGCCGCCTCGACGTCCTCGGCCCCCTCCCCGCCCGCGAGCAGCAGCTCGCCGATGCGCAGGATCAGGTCCAGTACGCGCGGCACGGCGGGCCCCGCGTCGTCCTGCCGCTCCTGGCGCTCGGGGACCGGGCGCTCGCTGACCGGCATGCGCAGCATGGTGCGCATCCGGTCCTGCCAGGGGCCCTCATTGGTGAGCTGGATGGCTGGGATGCCGTTGGGCGGGGTGAACGCCGGGAAGTTCGCGGCCTGGCCGCTCTGCGGGCCGGTCCTGACCCCGGCGGGCGGTACGAAGGCCGAGCCCTCGGTGTCGGTTTCGGTGGCGGACTCGGACCGGCCGGAGCCCAGCCCCTCGGGGACGGCGAACTCGGAGGTGGGGTGGTCGTCCTCGGGTACGGGCGGCAAGGGCATCCCGAGCGGCGGAGTGAAGGCGCTGTGCGCCTCGTCCGACTGCGGCTTGCAGCTCCCCGCCGCCTCCGCTTCCGGCACGCTCGCACCGCGCTGACCGCGCTGTCGTTCGGACCCCACGTCGCTTCGCTCCTCACCCGCCTCTGTGCCTGATGTGCGCCGGCCGCCATGCAGCATGGCGGCCACCGAGCCCATTGTGCGGGTCGATGGCCGCTAGCCGAAGGGTGGGGGTTGTGGGGTTTGTGCGTGTGGGATTTGTGCGTGTGGGGTGGCTGGGTGTCAGCGCTTGGCGTGACGGCCGCGCGACGCCGGGCCCGAGGGCTGCTGCGCCTGGTAGCGCGCCTCGGGGCCGGCTCCCGGCCCGGCCGCCGGGCCCGCCGTGGGGCCCTGGGCGCCCATCGGCTCCGCCGGGCCCGCCGCGGCCTCCTTCTTGGCCTTGCTGCGGGCGCGCAGGAACTCGATGGCGATCGGGATCACCGACAGCAGCACGATGCCGACCAGGATCAGCTCGATGTGCGCGTGGACGAAGTCGACCTTCCCCAGAGCGGCCCCGAGCAGGGTGACCCCCGAACCCCACAGCACGCCGCCGATGATGTTGAAGATGATGAAGGAGCGGTAGTTCATCCGGCTCACGCCCGCGATGATCGGCGTGAACGTGCGCACGATGGGCACGAAGCGGGCCAGGATCAGCGACTTTGGCCCGTGCTGCTCGAAGAACTCATGGGCCTTCTCCACGTTCTCCTGCTTGAAGAGCTTGGAGTCCGGGCGGCGGAAGAGCGAGGGGCCGACCTTGCGGCCGAAGAGATACCCGACCTGGTCACCGATGACCGCGGCGGCGGCGACCCCGACACAGACCAGCCACAGGTCCTGCTTGATCACGTCCGTGGTGACCAGCAGGCCCGTGGTGAACAGCAGCGAGTCGCCCGGCAGGAAGAAGCCGATGAGCAGGCCGGACTCCGCGAAGACGATCGCCATGACGCCGAGCAGGCCGAAAGTGTTGATCAGATGGTCGGGGTCCAGCCAACTGGGGCCGAGCGCGAGATTGGTCACGGGTGACAGGCTCCTGGGTCGAGGGGTGCAGGCTCATGCGAGGCCCGGCCGCAGGGTGGGGGCGGACAGGGTGGGGTCATCACAGTGTGCCGCCCAAAGCTATCAACGCCGTATGCGTTCCCTCGGTTCCCGCTGGCCGTACGCCCGGGGAGGCGTACGGCCCAGCCGCAGGGCGTGGCGGGCGCGCGGCGCGGGCTAGCCGTGGCGGGCGGCGTTGGCCGCGATCGCCTCGCGCAGGAATTCGGCAGCACCGGGCCGGATCGAGTCGTAGAACTCCCGGAACCGCTCGTCGGTCACATACGTCTCGCCGATCCCCCGGTGGATCTCGAAGGTGCACTCGTAGAACCACGTGGAGATATGGCGCCGGTGCTCCTCGGCCATGTCCATCGCCCGCTCACCCGAAGCCGGCTCGCCCTCCTCCATGAGGGCGGCGAACCGCGCGCTCCAGTCGGCGACCTCCTCCTGTATTTGCCGCCAGTCCTCCTTGGTGTAGCGGGCCGTGCGCCGCTGGGTCTCGGCGTAGGTCTCGGTGCCGCCCCAGCGCCGCTCGGCCTCCTCCGCGTAGGCCTCGGGGTTCTTGGCCCCGAAGAGCTCGAACTTCTCCTCCGGCGTGAGGTTGATGCCCATCTTCCGTGCCTCCATGGCGTGTTCGACGGCGGCGGCCATCTTCCGGAGCCTTTCGATCCGCTCGGCCAGCACGGCGTGCTGACGCCGCAGATGCTCCTGCGGATCCACGTCCGGGTCGTCCAGCAGGACCGCCACCTCGTCGAGCGGAAAGCCGAGCTCCCGGTAGAACAGGATCTGCTGCAGCCGGTCCAGGTCGGCGTCGTCGTAACGCCGGTGCCCGGCCCGGCTGCGGGCGCTCGGGCTCAGCAGCCCGATCTCGTCGTAGTGGTGCAGCGTGCGCACCGTGACCCCGGCGAAGCCCGCCACCTGTCCCACGGAGTAGCTCATGGCCCGTCCGCTCCTTCCTCGGTACGCGCTCCACGGTGCGTCCTCACGCGACGTGAGGTGCAAGTCCGCATCCCGGAAACTCGGTGGGAGGTGTCCGGGGCGGCTGGCATCCTGCCTGCTGTGCTGGGAATAACAGATCTTTCGACGTATCTGGTGGGTCTCGCCCTGATCATCCTGCTGCCGGGGCCGAACTCGCTCTATGTGGTCTCCGTCGCCGCCCGCAGTGGCGCGCGCACCGGCTACCGTGCGGCGCTGGGCGTGGTGTGCGGGGACACGGTGCTGATGGTGCTGTCGGCGGGCGGGGTGGCCTCGCTGCTGCAGGCGAGCCCGGCGCTCTTCGCCGTGGTGAAGTTCACCGGCGCCGGCTATCTGAGCTGGCTGGCGGTGGGCATGCTGCGCGGGGCGTGGCGGCTGTGGCGGACGCGGGGCTCGCACGGGGCGCAGGACGGCCCGGCGATGGCCGAGGCTGAGATTGGGGGTCACGGCGCCAAGGCGGCGGAGCGTCCGTACCGCAAGGCGCTGGTGATCAGCCTGCTGAACCCGAAGGCCATTCTGTTCTTCATCTCCTTCTTCGTGCAGTTCGTGGATCCGGACTACGCCCACCCGGTGCTGTCCTTTGTGGCGCTGGGCGCCTGGGTGCAGCTGTTCAGCCTGACGTATCTGTCGGTGCTGATCTTCACCGGCGCGCATCTGGCGGCGGCCTTCCGGCGGCGGAAGCGGCTGACCGCCGGGCTGTCGGCGGCGGCGGGCACGGCGTTCCTGGGGTTCGCGGTGAAGCTGTCGCTGAGCAGCGCGGGGTAGCGGCGCGGGAGCAGGATATTCGACTGATACGCCCGTATTGTCGCCAAGGTCAGCCGACGGCTCTCATACGACCGAGGGGACTGGGCGGCCCATGACGCTCCACACGGGCAGACACGGCAAGCGGGACGACGGCAGGCGGCGGCGCAGTGTCGCCGTCAACCCCTTCTACGGGGTGGCCGACCCGGTCGGCGGCATGGCCGACGAGGTACCGCGCAACCGGCTGCCCGACGGCCCGATGGCGCCCACCACCGCCCATCAGCTCGTACACGACGAGCTGATGCTGGACGTCAACGCCCGGCTCAACCTCGCGACCTTCGTCACCACCTGGATGGAGCCGCAGGGCGACCAGGTGCTGTTCGCGTGCCGCGACAAGAACCTGATCGACAAGGACGAGTACCCGCGCACCGCCGAGCTGGAGCGGCGCTGCGTCGCGATGCTGGCCCATCTGTGGCACGCCCCGGACCCGGACTCGGTCATGGGCTGTTCCACCACCGGTTCGAGCGAGGCGTGCATGCTCGCCGGAATGGCCTTCAAACGCCGCTGGGCCAAGCGCAACCCGGCACGCTATCCGGCGACGGCCCGGCCCAACCTGGTCATGGGGGTCAACGTCCAGGTCTGCTGGGAGAAGTTCTGCAACTTCTGGGAGGTCGAGGCCCGCCAGGTGCCCATGGAGGGCCACCGGTTCCACCTCGACCCCCAGGCGGCCGCCGATCTGTGCGACGAGAACACCATCGGCGTCGTCACCGTCCTCGGGTCCACCTTCGATGGCTCGTACGAACCCGTCGCGGAGGTTTGCGCCGCGCTTGACGACCTACAGGAGCGCACCGGACTGGACATCCCGGTCCATGTGGACGGCGCGTCGGGCGCGATGGTGGCGCCCTTCCTCGATACGGACCTGGTGTGGGACTTCCGGCTGCCCCGGGTCGCCTCCATCAACACCTCCGGGCACAAGTACGGCCTGGTCTACCCCGGCGTGGGATGGGCGCTGTGGCGCACGATGGAGAACCTTCCCAAGGAGCTTGTCTTCCGCGTCAACTATCTGGGCGGTGAACTGCCGACCTTCGCGCTGACCTTCTCCCGGCCCGGCTCCCAGGTGGCCGCCCAGTACTACACCTTTCTGCGGCTGGGGCGCGAGGGCTACCGCGCCGTGCAACAGACGACGCGGGACGTGGCGCGCTCGCTGGCCGAGCGGATCGAGGCGCTGGGCGACTTCAGGCTGCTGACGCGCGGGGACGAACTGCCGGTCTTCGCCTTCACCACGGCCGAGGGCGTGCGGAACTTCGATGTGTTCGATGTGTCGCGGCGGCTGCGCGAACACAACTGGCTGGTGCCCGCCTACACCTTCCCGCCGAACCGGCAGGACCTGTCCGTGCTGCGGGTGGTGTGCCGCAACGGATTCACGACGGACCTCTCCGACCTCTTCCTGGAGGACCTGGAGACGCTGCTGCCCGAACTGCGGAGCCAGCCGCACCCGCTGGACCGGCCCGAGAACCTGGCGACGGCGTTCCACCACTGAGCCCGTCCTGGGCCCGTCCTGGGCCCGTCCTGGGGGCCCGCCGTCAGCCCGTCTGTGAGGTCTCCTGTAGGAACTCGGCCCTGCGCCGAACCGCCTCCAGGGCGCCGGGCCTGCGGCCGGGCACCCGCCCGCGCAGCGATATCAGGAAGGGGGCGAGGGAGCCGGCCCTGGCCGAGTCCTGGACGTACTGCCACTGGTGATGGGCCCGGTCCACCGCCCCTTCGACGTCCGGGTCGTCGGCGGCCTGGCCGTTGCCCAGCCGGGCGTCCGCCACCGACATCCACAGCTCGCAGGCGCGGGCGGGATCGTCGGCGAGACGCGCGAGGTCGGCCCGTACCTCCAGCCAGTGGATGGCCTCACCGGAGCGCGGACCGGCCGCGCGAAGGGCCTCCTGCTCCCAGGCCGCCGCAATGGAGGCGGCCTCGCTGTGCCGCCCGGCGTGCGCGGCCTCGAAGATCGCGGCGTGCGGATCCGTCGCGGGCGGCGGGGTCTGTTCCCATTCGGGGGGCGGCGGCGGGGGCGGTAGCGCGGCGAAGGGTTCGGGCGCCAGCCCGTCCGGGAGGCGGTCCTGCGGACGGGGCGCCGGGGCGTCGCCCTCTGCCTCCACCTCTGCCTGCGCCTGCGCCTGCGTCAGGCCGTCCGCAACGCGCGTCACTATGCCGTTCGCACCGGCGGCCTGGGGCTGGTGCGGGAGGCCCGCGGGAGCGGCCGCCGGGACGTAGGCATGGGCGGCGGACCCGTCGAACAGCAGCTCCGGGCCGCCGCCCAGATGCGCCTCGGCGACCGCACGCTCGTGCAGCAGCGCGAACGACGCGTCCTCGGCCGCGCCCCTCAGAGCCGCGGCGAACGCCCGGCTGTAGAACGGCGCCGCGGTCTGCCGCTTGGGCGGAGCGGACGCGACAGAGCCGTAGAGGGTGAGCCCGGCCGCCAGCAGCCGCCCGGCCGGGACGGGGTCGGAGGACAGCCGCGGCCACGCCGTCTCGTCGGCCACCAGATCGACGAGCACCGTGGAGCTGCCCGCCGGCCGCCGCGCGAGCTCGGCCGCCAGCCAGTGCCAGGGCAGCGCGGTGTAGCGGGCGGTCCTCGGCGTCGTACGGGCCAGTGCGAAGTGCGGCAGCCGCTGCTTGGCGTCAAAGGTGAGCTGACCGGCGAGATAGATCAACACCGGCCCCTCGTGGGCGGCCGCGGTCCGCAGATGTGTCAACACCGTCTGCGGATCGGCCGGATCCACCAGTTGTACGACGCTCGCCCCGCCCGCGGTCCCCAGTAACGCGGCGGGCGGTACGGCCGCGAGCTGGTGCAGTGCCCCTGCCGCGTCCATCAGCCGCTGTCTGCCACCCGGGGCGGCGGCGACGAGCAGTGCGTAACCGACCCCGCCCGTCGCCCTCGCGTCCGTGTCCCCCCTGTCGTTCACCATGTCAGCACCGTATCCGGAACCACCCACGACGGGTTCGAAGCAGTTCCCGGATGTGTAGGCCGGCGTCGGCCATTTCGGACAGGTCAGGGTGCTGCGGTCGGCGGTGAACGATCTGGCCGGCGGCCATCTTCGGCCCTTCCTGTACAGATGGGATCAGTTAAGCGGGCGCGGGGAGCGAGAGGGCGGGAGCAGCGCCCCTACCGTGCGCTGTGCGTCCCGTTCGTGGTCGCCCCGCCCTCCGGGTGCCGCATCCGCACCCGCCTGCACCTCTCGCCCGCCGACGAGGAGGTGCTTCGCGCGGCGGGTACCCACCTGGGTGCTCTGGCGGGGGCGGATCTGGCAGCTCGGGTGGCTATCGGCAATGTGTCCCCGGCCTTCAACCAGCGGGCCGCGCGGAAGAAGGCGCTGACGGCGCAGTCCTCCTCCCGCTGGGCGGGGTCCATCACCCGCACCAGCGAGGACCAGTATCAGCTGGCACGCCGGGCGCTTGATGCCCATATCGGATCGCTGCGCCGGGC
>NZ_JBSFMM010000089.1:0-43926 GCF_053599555.1 Streptomyces sp. NPDC000941 | reverse complement strand
TGACAAAGGGCCAGCCTGGGAAGAAACCCCTCCTGAGCTGGCCCTTTTCGTTGTGCCCCCGGGCAGATTCGAACTGCCGACACCCGCTTTAGGAGAGCGGTGCTCTATCCCCTGAGCTACGGAGGCGCGACGCTCTGCTCCCGCAGCGCGCACCGGCGCCAGTGTAGCGGTTGCGCCGTGGGGGCCGCAGGGCGCTGAGGTGTGGGGGTGTTCGTTGAGCGCCGGTTGGCGGATTCTGGGCTTGAGGCAACCCCGTCCTGGCCTCATGGCGTTCACCATGTGTGAAAGACACGGTTCGGACAGGGGCGCCATGGCGAGGACACGACAGTGACGGGCGCGACGCCCGGCTTCGAGGAGTTCGTCGCCGCGCGCGGGCCTCGGCTGCTGAGGGTGGCCTGGCTGCTGACTGGGGATGCGCATCTGGCCGAGGATCTGCTGCAGACGGTGCTGGCCAAGGTGTGGCCGAAGTGGCGGCGGATCGCGGGGGAGAATCCGGAGGCGTACGTACGAAAGGCGCTGGTCAATACGCATGCCTCGTGGTGGCGGCGGCGCTGGCGCGGGGAGGTGCCGCACGACGAGGTGCCGGATACGCGGGCCATGCCGGATCCGTTCGAGGGGGTGGATCTGGAGCAGTCGCTGGCGGCGGTGGTACGGGGGCTGCCGGTGCGGCAGCGGGCGGTGGTGGTGCTGCGCTATTTCGAGGACCTGAGCGTGGAGGACACCGCCGATGTGCTGGGCTGCTCCACCGGCACGGTCAAGAGCCAGGCGTCCAAGGCGCTGCGTACCCTGCACGGGCTGCTGCCCGCCGCCGCGCTGGTGGAGGGTGGTGAGCGCCGTGGAGGGTGATGAGAGCCGCGACGCCCTCAGTGAGGCGGAGCTGCGGGTGCTGCTCGAGCGCGGTGTGCCCCGCCTGCCCGCTCCCGCTCAGCGGATGCGGCGGGTCCAGCAGCTGGTGGTACGGCGGCGGCGCGTGGCCGGGGTGGTCGGGGCCGCAGGGGTGGCCGGGGGAGTGGCCGCTGCCGTGACGCTGGGCGTGCTGGGGTATGTGCCGAGCGGGGGGTCCAGGGGGCACGGCGCCACTTATCAGGTGCCGGCCGCCTCGCCCACTGGTATCGGGTCTGGTTTCCGCTATCCCGGGCTGGGCGGGCTGACCGTACGGCTGCCGGACGGCTGGAGCGGCCGCAGCGTATGGGGTGGGGAGGAGGCGGGCACGGTGGGGCTGGCCGGGAGCCGGCCCGCAGCCGTGGACGAGGAGGGGTGTGCGGCGGGCATCCGGCGCTACTGTCTGGCGTCGCACGAGCTGCGGCGCGGGGAAGGGCTGCTGGTCTTCCGGCTGGAGAGTAAGAAGGCTCTGGACGCGATCGACCAGCGGGCGCCGCTGGTGGATACCCGGCCAGGGGACTCCTGCCGCCTTGCGGGCGGTACGCATGAGCTGCTGGGCTGGCGTGCTGCGGCGGGTGGGGTGGATGGGGTGGATGGCGCCTCTGGGGCAGCGTCTGGGTCGGGCGGGGCGGCCCAGCCGACCAGTTCGGCTGGGGCGTCCCAGTCCAGGCCGTCCAAGTCGGCCGAGCCGTCCGAGTCGCCCGCGCCGTCCGAGCTGTCCACGCCGTCCGGGGCGCGGGGGGTGATCATCGCTTCCGCATGCCTCAACCGGCCCTCCGCCCTCACCCTGAAGCAGGTCCGTTCCATACTCGGCTCCGCCGTCTTCGGCGGTAAGGCCACACCTCCTACCCCCTGAACCGCGCGATGGGGTTCTCCAGCGTCCCGATCAGCTGGAGCGCCCCGGCCGGGTCCGCCAGGTCGAGCATCTGCTGGTTGTTCCGCAGCTGGAGCCGGTTCAGGCAGGACAGTGCGAATTCGGGCGCGAACATGTCGTACCGCTCGAACTTCTCCGCCAGCTCCGGCACCGACGCCTGGTAGTCCGAGACGCATTCCGCCACCGTCCGCCAGAAGGTGTCCTCCTCCACCAGGCCCTCGGTGACGAGGATGCCGCTCAGGAAGCGCAGGAAGCAGTCGAAGACATCGGTGAAGATCGACAGCAGCTTCTTGTCCTCCGGGACCTCCACCCGGATCCGCGTGACGGCCGGCGGAAGGACCGCGTCCGGGTCCATGACGGCGATCTCCTCGGCGATGTCCTTGAAGATCGCCCGCCGCACGGCGCCGTCCTCGATGACGAGGATGACGTTCTCGCCGTGCGGCATGAAGACCAGGTCGTACGCGTAGAAGCAGTGCAGCACCGGTCGCAGATACGCGTCCAGGTAGCGGCGCAGCCAGCGGGCGGGGGGCAGGCCGGACTCCTCGATGAGGGCGCTGACGAAGGAGCCGCCGGTGGGGTCGGTGTGGAGGAGGGAGGCCATGGTGACCAGGCGTTGGCCCGGTTCGAGGGTGGGGACGGGGCTTTCGCGCCAGAGTGCGGCGAGCATTTTGCGGTACGGGGAGTACTTGTCGGTGGCGCGTTCGTACTGCCGGTGGTGGTAGCCGATGGCGGCGCGTTCGCGGATGATCGAGAAGCGGGCGGCGCGGAGGAGGTCGTCGCCGGCGATCAGGCCCGCGAGCCAGTCGTTGATGGCGGGGGTGGCCTCCATATAGGCGGCGGAGAGGCCGCGCATGAAGCCCATGTTGAGGACGGACAGGGCCGTTTTCACATAGTGCTTGGCCGGGTCGTCGGTGTTGAAGAAGGTACGGATCGACTGCTGCGCGAGGTACGCGTCGTCGCCCGTGCCCAGGCACACCAGGCGCTGCTGGGCGAGTTCGGCGGCGAAGGTGACCGACAGCTTGTTCCACCACTGCCAGGGGTGGACGGGGATGAGGCGGTAGTCGGCCAGGTCGAGGCCGAGGCCGGTCAGGGTGTCGGCGAAGCGGGCCAGGGCGGCCTCGCCCAGTTCGTCGCGGATCAGCCCGTCGTAGTCGAGGTCCGTGGAGGAGGTGAAGGTGGCGTGTTCGCGGTGCGCGGCCAGCCAGATCAGCTGGACGGGGCTCGCGGTCTCGGGGGCGTACGAGAGGTATTCGTGGACCCCGAAGCCGAGTCGGCCGTTGTTGGCGACGAAGCAGGGGTGGCCCTCGGTCATGCCGGTCTCGACCGTCTGGAAGTCGGACTTGGCGAGCTCGGCGGCGCTGACCGGCTCGCCGCTGAGCTTGTACGCGGTGCCGGAGAGGGTGGAGCTGATCTCTTCCAGGTAGACGGGGAGGATCTGGTCGCCGAGCCCCAGCCGTCCGCGCAGCTCCAGGAAGAAGTCGAGCGCGTCGAGGGGGAGTTCGGAGCCGTCCCGGGTGTCGTGGCGGGTGACGGAGTCCGCCTCGACCATCCAGTGGTCCAGGGCCAGCAGGCGGGCCGCGAAGCGGTAGGTCACCGAGCCGTCGTCGCTGGTGACGGCGTAGTGGCCGGGGGTGTCGGGCAGCGGCTCGGGGGCGAGCAGGCGCTCATGGGAGAACTCGGCGAGCGCCTTGCGTACGAGGAGGCGGCCGGCCCGCTCCCAGAGGGCGGGGGTGAGGTGGGCGACGGCGTCTCGGGGGCTCATCGGGGGGCTGCTCCTTGAACGGCTGCGTCGGGTGTGGTCGGTGTGGCGGGTGCGGCCGGTTCGCCGGACGTGTCGGGTGCCGTCGCGGTCTTGTCTGAGGACGCACTCGCCGTCGCCGCGCGGAATTGGGCGCGGGTGCAGAAGCTGAGGTACGCGTCCTTCTCCGGCTTGGCCACCGTGCCCGCGATCTCGAAGCCGACGGCCGCGTTGAGCCTGTGCACCGCCGTATTACGGACGTCGGGCTCGACCACGACGCGCCGGGTCGCCGGATCGGCGAAGAGGAACTCCATGACGGTGGTGATCACCGCCCGGGTGAACCCGTGCACCGGGGCGTCAGCCGGCGCGCACAGGAAGTGCATGCCGACATCGCCCTCCTGGGCGGGGTAGAGGCCCGCCAGCTCCACCCGGGCCGGGTCGTAGCGTTCGGTGAGGAAGGCGGGGCGGCCCTCGTGCAGGCCGATGAAGGCGTCGTGGTGCGGATGCTCGGTGATCTTGCGGTACTCGAAGGCGACCTGCGCCACGTCGGCGTCCTGCATCAGCCAGAAGGACGCCTTGGGGTGGGTGACCCAGTGGTGCAGCAGCTCGGCGTCGGCGGCCGGGTCGAGGGGGCGTACGGAGAAGTGGCCGAGCGCCGCGTCGAGGTGGGTGAAGAGCGCCATGGTCATCGCAGCGCCCCCTCGGGGGCCGCGAACTCCTGGAAGGCGATCGTCTTCTCGATGGGGTAGTGCTCGCGGCCCCCCAGCAGCTCGCGGATGATGCACGAGTTGCGGTAGGCGGCCATCCCGAGGTCGGGGGTGACGAAGCCGTGGGTGTGCAGCTCGGCGTTCTGTACGTAGATCTCCCGCCCGGCGCCGGCGGTGTTGATGCTGTAGTCGCGTGCGACCGCGAAGCGCCCGGCCTCGTCCCAGGCGATGCGGTCCCGTACGGGCGCCAGGAACTGCGGCACCTGGTGGCGGTAGCCGGTGGCCAGGATCAGGCCCTGGGTGGTGAGGGTGAAGTCCTGGCCCTGTTCCTCCTGGCGCAGCCCGAGGGTGTACGAGCCCCCGGCCGCGTCGCCGTCGGCCGCCTCGTATGACGCCTGCCGCAGCGCGGTGTTGGTCATCAGCCGGGTCGGGCACGGGCCTCGCCGGTTCTTGATGTAGAGCAGATCGAAGATGGCGTTGATGAGATCGGAGTTGATCCCCTTGTAGAGGTTCTTCTGCGAGGTGTTCAGCCGCTCGCGGGTGTGAGCGGGCAGCCCGTAGAAGTAGTCCACGTACTCCGGGGAGGTCATCTCCAGCGTGAGCTTGGTGTATTCGAGCGGGAAGAAGCGGGGCGAGCGGGTGATCCAGTCGAGCCGGTAGCCGTGCGTGTCGATGTCCTGGAGCAGGTCGTAGTAGATCTCGGCGGCGCTCTGGCCGCTGCCCACGACGGTGATGCTCTCCTTCGCCTGAAGGGCTTCCTTGTGCTCCAGGTACCGGGAGTTGTGGATCAGGTCGCCGCCCAGGTCACGGCAGGCTTCGGGGACGTAAGGCGGCGTCCCGGTGCCCAGCACCAGCCGTCCGGCCCGCCAGGTGCGGCGCTCACCGGTCGCGGTCTCGGTGGTGTGGACTGCGTACCGGCCGTCGGCCTCGTCGTACTCGACGGAGGTGACCTCCTGGCCGAAGCGGACGGAGTCGAGCCGGGCGGCCACCCAGCGGCAGTAGTCGTTGAACTCCTCCCGCAGTGGATAGAAGCTCTCGCGGATGTAGAAGGAGTACAGGCGGCCGTTCTCCTTCAGGTAGTTGAGGAAGGAGTACGGGGAGGTGGGGTCGGCGAGGGTGACCAGGTCGGACATGAACGGCGTCTGGAGCGTGCTGCCCTCGAGGAACATCCCCGAGTGCCAGTCGAAGTCCGGCTTGCGCTCCAGGAACAGCCCGTTCAGCTCGTCGATCGGGTCGGTGAGCGCGGCCAGGCCGAGGTTGAAGGGGCCCAGGCCGATGGCGATGAAGTCGTATGAGTCGGCAGCGGGGGAAGAGGCGGTGGACACGTGGGTCTCCGGCGGGGTGGAAGGCGGTCAGCTGGCTCGGGCCCGGGTGAACTCCGGTTCGGCGGCGTGCGGGGAGGACGACAGGTATTGCTCCGCGTGGCCGGCGATCAGGTCGAGGACGTGGGCGATGTCGCCGACCGAGGTCTCGGGGTTGAGCAGCGTGAACTTCAGGTAGTGCGCCCCGTCCACGACCGTCCCGGCCACGACGGCCGCGCCGGAGGCGGCCAGCGCCTCGCGCGCGTGCAGATTCGCCCGGTCCAGCAGTCCGGCGTCGAGCAGTGCGGTGTCGAGCAGTCCGGCGTCGAGCAGTGCGGCTGACGGCCCCCCGGTGTAGCGGAAGACCAGCGTGCTCAGCTGCGGCCGGGTGACCACCTCGTACCGCGGATCGGCGTCCAGCAGCCGCCACGCCTCGGCCGCCCGGTCCACCACCTCGTCGAACAGCTCCCCGACGGCGTCCGCGCCCATGACCCGCAGCGTCAGCCACAGCTTGAGCGCGTCGAAGCGCCGGGTGGTCTGCAGCGACTTGTCCACCTGGTTGGGGATCAACCGCTCCGCGCTGTGGGCCGGGTTGAGGTAGTCGGCGTGGTATGTGGCGTGGCCGAGCGTCGTACGGTCGCGCACCAGGACCGCGCTGGAGCTGACCGGCTGGAAGAAGGACTTGTGGTAGTCGACGGTGACCGAGTCGGCGCGCTCGATGCCGTCGAGGAGGTGCCGGCGGCGCGGGGAGACCAGCAGGCCGCAGCCGTACGCCGCGTCGACGTGCAGCCAGGCCCCGGCCCGTGCGCACAGGTCGGCGATCTCGGGCAGGGGGTCGATGGAGCCGAAGTCGGTGGTCCCGGCGGTGGCCACGACCGCCATGACGACCAGGCCCTCGCGGCGGCAGCGGTCGAGTTCGCGGGCGAGCGCGACGGTGCGCATCCGCCGGTCCTGGTCGCAGGGCACAGGGATGACCGCCTCGTAGCCGAGCCCGAGGACGGCGGCCGCCTTGGCGATGGAGAAGTGGCTCGCCTGGGAGGCGAGGATGCGCAGCCGGGGCAGGATCTGGGGTTTGGTGAGCGGCGTCCCGGCCGCCGCCGTCTCCTTCTCCACCAGCTTGCAGGCCTCGTCGCGGGCGAGCAGCATCGCATGCAGATTGGACTGCGTCCCGCCGCTGGTGAAGATGCCGTCCGCGGCCTCGCCGAGCCCGAGGCGCGCCGCCGTCCAGTCGATCAGGCGCCGTTCGATGAGCGTGCCGCCGGCGCTCTGGTCCCAGGTGTCAAGCGAGGAGTTGACGGCGGAGAGGATCGCCTCGCCGAGCAGCGCGGGGATGACCACGGGGCAGTTGAGGTGGGCGAGATAGCGGGGGTGGTGGAAGTAGACGGCGTCCTTGAGATAGACGCGTTCGAGCTCGTCGAGGGCGGCGGCCGGGTCGCCCAGCGGCCGTTCCAGGTCGATCCCGGTGATCTCGGGGGCGAGTTCGGCCGGGGTGACTCCGGTGAACGGGCGGGTGGTGCGGGCGACGGTGGAGGCCACCAGGTCGACGCCGTCGGACACTGACCGCCGATAGCGGTCCGTCGTACGGTCGTTGAAGAGGTGGGCCCTGCCATCCGCCGCCCCGGGTATCGGCCCTGACGACGGGTCCTCAGCGGCGGGGTGCGCGAGGAGACTCACGGTCTGTCCCTTCTGGGGTGGGCTGCTTGCGGGCATGGGTGTGCCCTGGACACGGCATGGGTGTGCCCTGGACGGGGGTGCGGGCGTGCGGGGTGGTGAGCGGTGCGGGGTGCGTGCGGGGTGCTGGTGTTCCGGGCTGCGCTGGTCAGTCGTCGTTCGACGTTGGGCCGGTGCCGCTCACGGCCTCCTCGACGAGCTGGTCGTCGGTCGCGCCCAGCCGCCAGTAGCCGGTGAAGGTGACCGCCTTGCGGTCGTAGCCGCGCTCGCGTACGAGGTGGCGGCGCAGCGCGCGGACCGTACCGGCCTCGCCCGCGATCCAGGCGTACGGGGTGCCCTCGGGCAGCACCGCGTCGCGTACGCCGTCCAGGAGGAGGGCCGAGCGCGGGTCGGCGGGGTCGGCGCCGTCGCGGACCAGCCAGACGATCTCGGCGTCCGCTTCGGTGGGCAGTCGCTGCAGGTCCTCGGCGTGCTGCACCTCGATCCAGACCTTGGCCCCGATGCCGGCGGGCAGCCACTCCAGGATTCCGGCGACGGCGGGCAGCGCCGTCTCGTCGGCGGCGATGAGCACCCAGTCGGTGCCGGGCGGCGGGCGGAAGTCGACGCCGCCGTTGTCGGGGGCGACCGAGCCGAGGAGCATGGCGCGGTCACCGGGCCGGGCGCGCACGGCCCAGCGGGAGGCCGGACCGCTGGCCGAACAGCCGACCGGACCGCCCGACGCATCGGCGCCGGTCGGGTCGGCGCCGTGCAGGGCGAAGTCCACGTCGACCTCTTCGGGTTCGCGCCGCTGCTCGCGCACGGTGTACGAGCGCATGACGGCCCGTACGGCGGGGTCCATGGCCCGCCACACCGGGAACCACTCCTCGCCCGCCTCGACCGGCACGATGGGGGCGTCCTGGTGGGGGTGCGGCAGGAACAGCTTGAAGCGCTGGTCGCGGCCGCCGGAGGCGAAGTCCTTCAGGGTGTCGCCGCCGAAGGTGATCCGCACCATGGACGGCCCGAGGACCTGTGTGCGGACGACCCGTACGTCGAAGAAGCGGAACGGGACGGAGGCGGGGGACGGGGACGGGGGCTCGACTGATTCGGTGGAAGTGTGGGGGGTGGCGGTGGTCATGGGAGCGGTCTCTTCCCTTCGCTTGCCCTGCCTGGTCAGCTGACCTTCTTCGCGTCCTGGATGGCCTTGGTGAGGGCTTCGATATGCGGTGCGGCGCCCGCGTACGAGAAACGCGGCTCGCTGCTCCAGGGGACGATCTGGCCGGCCTTGACCGCGGGGAGCTTGGACCAGGTCGGCTTGGCGGTCAGGTCCTTGGGCTGCAAGGTGGCGGTGCGGTTGTCGAGGAACAGCAGGTCGGCACCGTACTTGTCGGCGTTCTCCCAGCTCAGGCTCTCGAAGTAGCCGCCCTTGTCGGTCTTCTGCGGGACGACGAAGTCGACGCCGAGCTCGCGGAAGTAGATCAGGTCGGCGTTGACCGACGGGCTGGAGACATAGAAGAGGTCGGCGCTGGCGGAGCAGGCCATGACTTTGATCTTCTTCGACTTGACGGTCTTGCGCAGCGTCTCGGCGGCGGCCTCGAAGCGGGCCTTGGCGTCGGTGACCTTCTTGGCGTTGAGGTCGGCGCCGAGGGCGGCGGCGAGCGCGGCGTAGCGCTTGATGGGCTCGACCATGGAGACCCGGCCGGTGGTGAGGGCGGCGCTGGGGGCCAGGGCGAGGATCTTGCTCTTGGAGTCGTCCGGGACGTAGAACAGGGCGCCCGGGTCGTACATGTTGGTGATCAGCAGCTGCGGGTTGAGCGAGGCGTACTTCTCGACGTTGAACTGGCCCCAGGCGCTGCCGAGGACGGTCACCTTGTCGACGTCGATGTCCCCGGCCTGCACGTCCGGCTTGCCGTTCTTCAGCTTGGTCGGGCCGAAGACGCCGACGATCTGGTCGTCGATGCCGAAGTCGTACAGCGCGGCCGCCGACCCGATGTACGCGACGATGCGCTCGGGGCGGCCGCCCAGGTCGATCTTCGTCTTGCGGTCGTCGGTGAACGACCAGGACCCGCCGCCGCTTTTGCCCTCCTTGCCCTCCTTGCCCGAGGACCCCGAGCCGTCCTTGCTGCCGCACGCGGTGACGAGGGCGCCGAGTCCGGCGAGGCCGCCGGCGGCCAGCAGACCGCGGCGGGAGAGGGGGAGGACTCTGGGGTGGGGCATGGGACGCCTCTCTCGATGCGTACGGGGGCAGCCACGGACATCGCCCGAGGTCATAGTTAGGTTAGCCTAACCAACCTTGATGTCCAGTGGGCAGGGGCCCGAGGCGGTACGCATCACATACGGCGCGTCAGAGGTTCATCGGAAGTCCGTCAGAGGTCGAGGACGAGACGGCGGCCGCGGCAGCGCGAGACGCAGATCATCATCGATTCGTCCAACTCCCGCTCATCGTCGGTGAGTACGGAATCCCGGTGGTCCACCTCTCCCTCGACGACATCGGTCTCACACGTCCCGCACGTCCCTTCCCCGCACGAGTACAGAACCGAAACGCCCGCCGCCTCGACCGTCCGCAGCACGCTCCGCTCCGGCGGCACGGTCAGGGTCAGCCCTGAGCGGGCGAGGACCAACTCGAAGGAGCCGGCCTCGGCTTGGGGGCCGGCCGCGGTCTCGGGGCCCGCGACATCCGTACGGGGCTGGAAGCGCTCGGTGCGCAACGAGCCGGGGGGCCAGGCGCGGCAGCGCTCCTCGGCCGCCCGCAGCAGCGGCTCGGGGCCGCAGCAGTAGACGAGGGTGTTCGGGGTGTTCGGGGCTTCCGGGGTGGGCGCGGCTAGGAAGGACGCGAGGTCGAGCAGGCCCGACTCGTCCTGCGGGACGAGCCGTACCTTCGGCCCGTAGCGGTCGGCGAGTTGACCGGCGAAGGCCATCGAGGCGCGGGTCCGCCCTCCGTACAGCAGCGTCCAGTCGGCACCCGCCGCCTCGGCCGCGGCCGTCATCGGGACCAGCGGCGTGATCCCGATACCACCCGCGACAAAGAGGTAGCGGGCGGCGGGGCGCAGCGCGAAGCGGTTGCGCGGGCCGCGCACTTGGACGGCGGCGCCCTCGGTGAGGGCTTCGTGGACGTACGCGGAGCCGCCGCGTCCGTCGGGGGCGCGCTGCACCGCGATCTGCCAGCGGGCCCGGTCGGCGGGGTCGCCGCACAGCGAGTACTGACGGGTCAGGGACTCGCCGAGGAGGAGGTCGATATGCGCGCCGGGCTGCCAGGCGGGCAGTTCGCGGCCGGTGGGGTGGCGAAGGGTGAGGATGACGACGTCCGTCGCGGCGTCGGCTCTGCCGGTGACGACGAGGGTGTCGGTGAACTCGCCCTCCGGGCCTGCCGATGGCCGCGAGGGGACGGTGGTGGGGTCGTCGTGGCCCGTGGGGTGGGCCAGCATCCACTTCCACAGTTCCACCGGATCCTCCGCCGAGCGCTCGGCGCCGCAGTGGCAGACGCCGTGCAGAAGGTCGGTGCCCGGCAGCCAGTCGACCCGGTAGACCTCGGCGGTGGGCGGGCCGCTCATCGCCCGCTCACCGAGGCGGATGCGCCGGGCTGGGCGGCGGCCGGGCGCTCGCCCTCGCCTTCGCCCGCGCCCTCGGCGGCGAGGCGGGCGAGGATACGGCGCGCGGCGAGGCCGCCGGTGTCGATGTTGATGCTGAGCTCCTGATAGTCCTCGGGCTCGGTGTCCAGGGCCCGCTGCAGCAGGTTCAGCGCGTCGACGTCCTGCATGACCACGGTGCGGTTGAAGTCGTGGAGGAACGTGGTGACCTCCTCGTCGTCCTGCGCGAAGTCCCGTGAGACGGCCCAGAAGTCGTACACGGAGTGCTCCGTGGACGGCGTGATCGCGTAGGTGATCTCGACATGGAAGGCGTTGGAGTCGTCGCCGTCCGGCCCGGGCAGCACGCCGACCGGGGCGATGCGGCTGTGCAGCAGATACAGACAGGGGGCGTGGTATTCGATGTCCTGCCAGCGGGTGATGCGGCCCTCGATGCCGGTGGAGCGGGCGTAGAAGGGCGGGCACTCCGCGTCGTCCATGTGCCGGCTCACCCGCACCACGCCCGCGCCCTCGTCGACCGTGGTGGTGATGGGGGTCTCGGCGACCTCGGGGGTGCCGATGTAGCCGCCGTGCAGATACGTCTCGTGGGACAGGTCCATCAGGTTGTCCACGAGCAGCCCGTAGTCCGCGTCGATCGGCTCCATGCCGCCGACGGTCGTCCAGCGCGGGTCGGCCAGCCACGGGGCGCGCGGTATGGCGGTGGGGTCGGCGGACTTGGGGTCGCCGATCCACACCCACACCAGGGAGTCCTGTTCCACGACCGGGTACGAGGCGACCCGGGCGGTGCGCGGGACGCGCTTCTGGCCGGGGACGAAGACGCAGGTGCCGGTGGTGTCGTAGGTGAAGCCGTGGTAGCCGCAGACGACGCGGTCGCCGTCGAGCCGACTGGCCGACAGCGGATAGCGGCGGTGGACGCAGCGGTCGTGGAGGGCGACGACCGCCCCGTCGGACTCGCTGCGGTAGAAGGCGATGGGCTCGCCCAGGATGGTGCGGCCGAGCAGTTCGCGGCCGATCTCGCGTCCGTAGGCGGCGATGTACCACTGATTCCGTGCGAATGCGGTCATGGCATCAGCGTGGTGACGTGCGTCACGTACGGGCAACGGCCCTTCCGCTGAGTGGAAGGGCCGCAGGGGATTGCATGGCTTACGGAGCGTCAGCCGAACTGCCAGAAGACCGAGTTGTCCAGCGTCACCAGGACGATCAGCAGGATCACATCGGCGACCCCCAGGGCGAGGCCGAGCAGGGCCCGGCCGCGGCGCTGGGTCTGCCGGGCGATCGCCAGTGCGCCCAGGACGATCGCGCATGGTCCGAAGACGGCGTTGAAGAGCAGCAGTCCGATCAGGCCGAGGACGAACGAGGCCACGGCCATGCCGTCGGCGTCCCGGCGCCGCGCGGCCGAGGGGGTGGCCGGCGGGGCGGCCGACGGGGTGTTGGTGGTGGGTGCGGTCAGTGCCATGGGTCAGCTCTCCTTGTGCCCGGCGCGGTCGCGGATGAAGAAGATCAACAGCCAGGTGGCGATGGCGGCGGACGCGGTGAGGAAGATCGGGAGCGGGGTGTGGGCCGCCGCTCCCAGAAGGATCCCCACCAGGGCGAGAGCCGCGACGATGAAGAGCATGGGTGCCTCTCTCGGGAGCCTGATCTGAGGTGCGGATGGCGTGCGGGTGCAGCTTCAGTGAACACTTGGGATGACAACTGTTCACTGACTTCAGGATACCCCTGCACACCGCTGGAAAAAGTCGGCGAACGGTTGTTTACTGAATGATATGAGTCACACCCTCGGGGTCCGGCAGGCCCAGAAGCAGAAGACCCGGCGGGCGCTCCTGGACGCGGGGCTGCGGCTGCTGGAGGACCAGAGCCTCAGCAGCCTGGGCCTGCGCGAGGTGACGCGCGTGGTGGGTGTGGCCCCGGCCGCCTTCTACCGGCACTTCCGCGATATGAGCGACCTCGGCGTGGCGCTCGTGGAGGAGTCCCTGGGCAGTCTGCACGGGGTGGTCAGGGTGATCCTCGCCGAGCGGGACGGGGACGAGCGGCTGATCGACGCCACCGTCGAGGCCGTCGCCGAGCTGGTGCGCCGCTATCCGGCGCATATCCGCTTCATCGCGCGCGAGCGCCACGGCGGCGTACGGCCCGTACGGGAGGCGATAGCCGCCGAGCTGAGCCGTTTCGCGGACGAGGTCGCCGAGGCGTTCGCCCCGCAGCTCACGGCGGAGGGCTGGTCGCTGGAGGATGTCCGGATGCTGGCCGAGCTGTATGTGGACCACATGGTGATGACCGCGACGGCGTTCCTGGAGGCCCAGCCCGGTGAGCCGTCCGGTGAGCCGTCCGGCGATCAGTCCGGCGATCCCGGAGCTCAGTCCGGCGATCAGCCGGAGGCTCAGCCCGGCGAAGGGGTCGGCGACCCCGAGGCCGTACGGCGGGTGGCGGCCACCGCCCGCAGACAGCTGCTGCTGATCAGCCTTGGCCGCCGCCACTGGCGTACCGGGTGATCTCCACGCGGTAGTCGCCCCGGGCGTCGCGCCCGGTGACCCGGACCCGGACGCCGGTGCCCTGCGCCCCGCCGGTGAAGGTCTTGCCGGGGGCGAAGGCCGCGTCGCTCAGCCCGGGGTGCACATTGCGCTCGTCAGTGCAGCCGCCGCTGCCCGGGGTGCTGTCCACGACGGTGATCGGCCCCTGGCCGGAGTCGATGCGGGTGTCCACCCAGGAGACCAGGACGCCGGCCTTGCAGACCGCTTCGTCGTTGCCCTTGTTGGTGCGCGCTTCCACGGCGTACCCGGCGTATTTCGAGACCGGGACGAAGATCAGCTTGGTTCCGCCCCGGCGGCCGAGCGGGCTCAGGGTGCGCCGTGTGATGCCGGGGCGGGCGATGCACTCGACCTGCCCCGTGCCGAGCCAGCCGAGCTTCCACTTGTGCCAGGCCAGCAGGTCGTTTCCGACGCCCCAGTCCTCGGACATCACATCCCAGTGGCCCGCGCTGTCCCCGCCGTGCCGGGTGTAGAGGTCGGGGAGCCCGAAGACATGGCCGTTCTCGTGCGGGAGTACGCGGTAGCCGGTCTTCGCGAGCGTGCCGGAGCCGTCGTCCTGGCGGCTGTAGACGAAGGAGACATTGGCCAGGGGGACGCCGTCGGCGACGGGGGCGTGCTGGTTGTCGGCGTAGGTGACGGACAGCACGGCGCGTGCGGCGGGCGGTCCGGCGTTGGGTGTGACCAGGACGTTGACCAGGTCGTAGCGGCCGAAGTCGACATGCGGGTCGGCGGCCTTGGCGATGTCCGCGACCAGCTTGCGGTAGCCCGGCTCGAAGGGGCTGCCGCGCTTGATGCCGTAGCTGCGGAAGGTGTGGGGCATCTGCAGCCAGTGGTTGACCGGGGTCGCGGGCCGGTACTTCAGCCGGCCGTACGAGCTGCGCTTGAACCACCGTGAGGTCTGCGGGAAGAACTCCGCGTAGCGCTTGCGGGCGGTGCCCTGGCCCTTGGCGTCCGGGAAGTCGATCATGAGGGTGAGGGCCTTGACCGTCCCGGTGCTGCGGACGTAGCCGTGCCCGGTCGGCAGCCCCTCGGTCATCTGCAGCCGCTTGACGGGGGCCAGCGCGCAGGGCGCGAGGGCGGCACCGTACGCCGGATTGGCCGACAGTGCCGGGGCGCGTACGGGAGTGGCGGGGGTGGAGGGTCGGCTGGGGGCCGCCGCCGGGGTGGCCGCTGCGGCCAGTGTGACCACGGCGGCCACGGCGAATGCGCTGCCCCGGCGGGGCCTGCGTATTCGGTGGCGCGCGCGGTGGCGCATACGCTGGGGTATCCGGTGGCGCGCTCGATGGCGAGCTCGGCCACGCGCTCGACGGCGGGGCGTCTCGCCTGAGCGCTTGCCGGTCGTCTCGCCTGAGCGCTTCGGGGTCGTCTCGCCCAAGCGCTTGCCGGTCGTCTCGCCCGAGTGCTTCCGGGGCGTCTCGCGTGAGTGCTTCATGGCGAGTCCACCGTGTGGCGGCGTCCGTCCGGGCGCCCGTGGGGTGCGGCCGGGCGGGGGAAAAGGCTGCTCCGTCCGGGCGGCTCGGCCGCCGGACAGGTGTGAGGCAGGTCACCTCCGCTCGCGAAATTTCCGGGGACGGTCTCCCCGTTTAACCGTGTGTACGAAACGGGGACCGAGTCCCCGGAAATGTTGAACGCCGAATCTTCGTGCCGGAAGGAGTGCCGTCGTGGGAGCCGTGACCGCCACCGCCCAGCAGCCCGCGCGGCCCAGGCTGCGCGCCGACGCCCTGCGCAACAGGGAGCGGATCGTCGCGGCGGCCCGCGAGGTGCTCGTCGAGCACGGGGTCGAGGTCTCGCTCGATGAAATCGCTCGACGGGCGGGGGTCGGCAATGCCACGCTTTATCGGCACTTCGCGGACCGCGGCGAGCTGGTGCATCATGTCACCGTCTCGGTGATGGAGCGCATCGCCGACCAGGCCGAAGTCGCCCTGGCGGAGGAGCCCGACGCCTTCGCGGCGCTGTGTCGCTTTGTGCACGCGGCGGCCGAGGAGCGTGTCGGCGCGCTGTGCCCGCTGCTCTCCGGCGGTATCGACAAGGAGCACCCTGACCACATTGCCGCGCAGACGCGCCTGGAGGGCGCCATCAACGCCCTGATGGCCGCCGGGCGCGACTCCGGCCGGCTGCGCGCCGACATCGACGTCGGTGATCTGATGGTCGCCCTGACTCAGCTCACCAGGCCGCTGCCCGGCGGCGCCTGTGTGAACTTCGACCTCTTTGTGCACCGGCACCTACAGCTGTTCCTGGACGGACTGGCTGCCCCGGGGCGCTCCGTACTGTCCGGCTCCGCCGCCACTTTGGAGGATCTCAAGCGTCGTCCGTGACACACATCACGCGTCGTCCGGTGACCTGGACCGATTAATTCCCGTTCGTTCGCCAGTCAGTCTTTTCGTCGTCAGTAACGGCCCGTAGGCAGAAACCACCCGTAGCGCCGCCGCGTGTTGTCACCTTCCGGTGCGCCGCTACGTCGTTGTTGTGTCAGTCCGTTGCGCCAGTACTTCCTCACGTACGCCCTTTAGCCCGCCAAACGTCCCGTTTTTCACTCTCCGCACCGCAAGGTAGGCCCATCCATGCCTGAAACGGCACAGAACGTCGATCCCCGGCGCTGGAAAGCGCTGATATTCATCGCCCTCGCCCAGCTGATGGTCGTGCTCGACGCGACCATCGTGAACATCGCGCTGCCCTCCGCCCAGGACGCCCTGGACATCTCCGACGGCAACAAGCAGTGGGTCATCACGGCCTACGCCCTGGCCTTCGGTGGTCTGCTGCTCTTCGGCGGACGCCTCGCCGACCTGTGGGGCCGTAAGCAGACCTTCATCGTCGGCCTGATCGGCTTCGCGGCCGCCTCGGCGCTGGGCGGTGCCGCGCTCAACTCGCCCATGCTGATGGGCGCCCGTGCGCTGCAGGGCATCTTCGGCGCGCTGCTCGCCCCGTCGGCGCTCTCGCTGCTGGCGGTGACGTTCACCGATGCCAAGGAGCGCGCCAAGGCGTTCGGCATCTTCGGTGCCATCGCGGGTGGTGGCGGTGCCGTCGGTCTGATCCTCGGCGGTGTGCTGACCGAGTACATGAACTGGCGCTGGACGTTCTTCGTCAACATCCCGTTCGCCATCGTCGCCGCGGTCGGCGCGATCTCCGTGATCCGCGAGCCCGCCGAGAGCCGTAACCCCGCCAAGCTCGACATCCCCGGCGTTCTGCTGGCCACGCTGGGCCTGGTCTCGCTGGTCTATGCCTTCACCCGCGCCGAGAGCGACGGCTGGACCGCGGGCATCACCCTGGGCCTGTTCGTCGCGGCCGTCGTGCTGCTGGCGGCCTTCGCGGTCGTCGAGTCCCGGGTCAAGGCGCCGCTGCTGCCGCTGCGCGTCGTCACCAACCGCAACCGCGGTGGCGTCTACCTGTCGCTGGGCCTGGCGATCATCGGCATGTTCGGTCTGTTCCTGTTCCTCACCTACTACATGCAGATGGTGAAGGGGTACAGCCCGGTCAAGAGCGGTCTGTCCTTTCTGCCGATGATCGTCGGCATGATCACCGGCTCCACGCAGATCGGCACCCGGCTGATGACCCGGGTCCCGGCCCGGATGCTGATGGGCCCGGGCTTCCTGGTCGCCGCGGTCGGCATGCTGCTGCTGACCCAGATCGACCTGGACACCTCGTACCCGCTCGTGATCCTGCCCGGGTTCCTGCTGCTGGGCCTCGGTATGGGTACGGCGTTCATGCCGGCGATGAGCCTGTCCACGTTCGGCATCGAGCCGCGTGACGCGGGTGTCGCCTCCGCGATGGTCAACACCTCGCAGCAGGTCGGCGGCGCGATCGGCACCGCGCTTCTCAACACCATCGCCACCAGCGCGGGGGAGAAGTACGGCAAGGCGCACGTGGCCACGGCCAAGTCGCCCGAGCTGCTGCAACTGCAGTCGCAGGTGCACGGCTACACCACCGCCATCTGGTGGGCGGTCGGCATCCTGGTGGCCGCCGCGGCGATCGCCATCACCTTCGTCAACGCCGGGCGGCAGGACGGCAGCTCCGCCGCCAGCGGCTCCGGCGAGGGCGCGGCCGAGGACGCGATCCCGGTCATGGCGCACTGATACGCGCGGTGCGGCTCCGGCCGTACCACGTGGAAAGCCCCGCTCCTCCGGGAGGAGCGGGGCTTTCCGCTGTTCTGGCGCCCGTTTCGGCGTTCAGGTCGGCGCGTTCAGGTCGGCGCGGCCGGGGTCAGCGGCCGGGTTCAGCGCAGCCAGGGGAGGTCGGCGCCCTTCGGCTGGAGACCGTCGGCGATGATGCGGCAGATGTCGCCGAACTGGCCGATCTGCTCCGGTGTGAGCCGGTCGAATATGGCCGCGCGCACGGCCTCGACATGGCCGGGCGCGGCCTTCTTCAGCACCTCGAACCCCTCGTCCGTCAGCACGGCGTTCTGCCCGCGCTTGTCGGAGGTGCAGTCCTCGCGCCGTACCCAGCCGTTCTTCTCCAGCCGGGTGATGGCGTGCGAGAGGCGGGACCGGGTGATCTTCGCGGCCGCGGCCAGTTCGGTCATCCGCAGCCGGTGGCGAGGCGCCCAGGAGAGCTTCACCAGCAGGCCGTAGTACACATGCGGCAAGCCCGCGTCGCGCTGCAGCTGACGGTCGAGATGGTCTTCGAGCAGCATGTTCGCCTGGAGATAGGACTGCCAGGCGTGCTGTTCATCGTCGGTCAGCCAGCGGGGTTCTTCGGCGTCTGCGGGGGTCGTCATCGCTTCCACGATCTTAGTGTAAGAGCTATTTCTTGAAGTTTAAACTACTGGGCGCTACAGTGGTTCCGAAAAGTTTTCTTGAGACTTCAAGTTATGGCTACGGGAGCCGCCATGTCCGCCGCCACGCCGTCCTCGTCCGTACCGGGCGGGCGCATGCCTGCCCTCTACCTCAGCCACGGTGCTCCGCCGCTCGCCGACGACCCGGTCTGGCCCGGTCAGCTCGCCGCCTGGTCGGCGGGGCTGCCCCGGCCCACGGCGATCCTGATGGTCTCCGCCCACTGGGAAGAGGCCCCGCTGGCCCTCGGGGCCACCCAGGCCGTGCCGCTGGTGTACGACTTCTGGGGCTTCCCCGAGCACTACTACCGGGTGCGGTACGACGCCCCCGGCGCCCCCGAACTCGCCGAGCGCGTACGCAAGACGCTGCGTACGGCGGGCACGCCCGTCCAGGACATACCGGACCGGGGCCTGGATCACGGCGCGTACGTCCCGCTCGTCGAGATGTACCCGAACGCCGACATCCCCGTCCTGCAGGTGTCGATGCCGACCCTCGACCCGAGCGAGCTGATGGCCATCGGCCGCAAGCTCGCCCCGCTGCGGGACGAGGGCGTGCTGATCGTCGGCAGCGGCTTCTTCACCCACAACCTGGCCGCGCTGCGGAACGCGGGCCCGACGCCGCCCGGCTGGTCGACGGAGTTCGACGACTGGGGGCAGCGGGCGCTGGACGCCCAGGACGTCGACGGGCTGCTGGACTTCGAGCGCAAGTCCCCGGCGGGCCGCCTGGCCCATCCGCGCACCGAGCACTTCGCGCCGCTGTTCGTCACCCTGGGCGCCGCGGAGTCCGACCTCGGCGGTCAGCGCAGCGTCATCGACGGCTTCTGGATGGGGCTGGCCAAGCGGTCGGTGCAGTTCGGCTGACGGTCGCGAGGTTGTGCGGTCGCGCGGTCGCGCGTGGGGTCACGCGTGCGGTCATGCGATCGGTTCGATGAGCGCGCATGCGCGCAGGGCCGCCGCCACGGCGAGGTCGTCGCCCCCGTCCCCGCCGGCCCCGCTCCCGTTGGTTGTCGCCATGACATCGAGCACGGTGTCGGTCAGCTTGATCGCGTGCTCGTCACCGTGCGCGGCGGCGCGGGTGAAGATCTCCTCGGCCCGCTCGGCGGGCGTGGCCCCGGCCGGTACGGACGGCAGCTCGCCGTGCGGAAGGCCGGTGGGCGGCGCGTACGCGGCCAGCACCGCGGCGTTCGCCGCCCACGCCGCGTCCAGGCTGGTCGCCCACAGCTCGCGGGGGAGCGCGGGGAGGGTGCGCAGCACGGCATTGGGCGCGGTCACGGCGTGGACCAGCATGATCGGCTCGCCGTGGGCGTGGGTGGCGTAGCGGTGGGCGGCGGCCCGTACGAGCTCGGTCAGCAGCTCGCGCGCCTGATCCGGGCCGAGCGCCCCGGAGGCGGGGCCGAGCGCCCCGGAGGCGGGACCGGGCCAGACCGGGAACGTCGTGATCTGCGCCAGCCGGTCGCGGATGCCACCGCTCTGGTCCGCGACGCGCGGTACGGCGGCCATCGCCTCGGCGGCGGTGCGCGGGGCGGACCCCGGCAGCCGGTCGAGCGGGGGCAGCGGGGCGTGGCGGGCGGCCCAGTAGCCGAGGGCGTGGGCCAGCTCATGGGCGCGTGGCCCGGTCGCGAACTCGTCGGCGGGGGAGTGGGCGCTCGGGAGGACGGTGGCGGGGGAGTGGGCGCCCTGGAGGGCAGCGGCGGAGTGCGGCTCACCGAGGAGGGTGCGTACCGCGTGGCCGACGCGGATGACCGGGTGCGTCGCCCCGCCGGCGATCCCGGGCAGCAGCTGCGGCCACCACTCGGCGAGGACCTGGCGCCAGGGGCGGTCGGCGAGCTCGCGGGCGAAGTACGCGGTCCAGTCGGCGATCCGGCGCGGGTCGCCGAGCGCCTCGGACCAGTTGTCCGCGGTGACGGTGGCGTACGGCGTCGGCATGTCCTCGAGCTTGTTGGCGTAGAGGTCGAGCCAGCGGTGCACCGAGGGGCCCTGTCCATGCCGGACCAGGGCCTCGACGGCCATCGGGGCGTGGTTGGTCAGCCAGCCGCCGCGCTCGGGGCCCGTGGTGTGCAACCGGTCCAGTGCTTCGTCGAGTGTGCCGCTCGTGTCGTTCATGCACGCCACGCTAGGCAGGGGCGCCGGGCCCCGTAACGGTCCGGCGATGTACGGGAGTGGGGTCCGCGGACCTACGCCGCACGGCCCCGGTCCACCGGCCTGACAGCCGTTCTCAGTCGGCCGGGTGGGTGCGGAAGATATAGAAGGACGCGGCGTACATCGCGAGCCCGCCGCCGAGGCCCATCATGGAGGAGCGGAACACGGAGTGCTCGCTCAGGCTGTACAGGAAGCCGAAGGCGCAGCCGAAGAGCGCCCCGTACGCGGCCGACCTCAGCTCCGGCATCAGGGCGGACTGGACCCGGCCGACCAGATAGCACAGCGCCCCGACGACCACGGCCGCGGCCAGGCCGAGCAGGCCGGCCGGGAGGATGGGGGTCCCCTCGTTGTGGTCGATGAAGATCGCGTACCCGCCGACGAAGATGCCCAGGACGAGCGGGACCACCCAGGACGCGGCGGGATGCAGCCGGACCTGGGCGTGGGGGTGGGGGTGGGGGACGCGGAGGTGCGGGTGGTGGCGGTGGCGCGCCGGAGCGGCGGTGGGGGCGTTCATGGCGGGCTGTCCTTCCTCGACGCTCTGACCTGTCTCTCTCCAGCGCACACCCGGGTGACGGGCCGCGCAACCAGAATCCGGCCGCTGACGTCTTCGGGGATGAGAGCAACCGCGGGCGCCGCAGCCCGACGGTGAACGGTCGGAAACGGGGGTGATGGCCGTGGCTCGGAGCGAGTGGTCCCCAGGATCCCGAGGCTTCAATGGCCCCAAAGGGGGCAGCAGGGGCCTGTGGGACGCCCTTGATACCCTTCCTGACCTGCACTTCCGGGTGTTATAAGGGCAAAACGACACCGTGTGTCGGGACAGGGTACTGCATGATCGCGAAAACATGTGCGCGCCATGGGAATTCTGTCCGGATTCCAGTCGTTGTTTCCATCGGACGGGGCACCCGGCAGGAACACCGTCCATAGTCCGCGCCCGATCCATCTGTAAGGGAGCACGCATGGCAACCCGTGCCGTCGCCCGCAATCAGGCCACCGGCAGTGGCACTGGTGGGGCCAACAGTGTTCGCGCCACAGGCGGGGAGATCGCCGATCGCGACCTGGTCGGCATGTATCTCGACGAGATCGCTCGCACCCCGCTGCTCGACGCGGCCAAGGAGGTCGAGCTGTCTCAGGCAATCGAAGCGGGAGTCTATGCCCAGCACATCCTGAACGGTGAGGTCGAGGACGCCCTGGCGGCCGATGCGAGCCGTGCGGAGCTGGAGGCGATAGCCGTCGAGGGCACCCGCGCCAAGGACGTCTTCATCCGCTCCAACCTGCGCTTGGTCGTGGCCGTCGCGCGCCGGTACCCGCGCAGCGGGCTGCCGCTTCTCGACCTGATCCAGGAGGGAAACGCGGGCCTGGTCCGCGCGGTGGAGAAGTTCGACTACGCGAAGGGCTTCAAGTTCTCGACGTATGCCACGTGGTGGATCCGCCAGGCCATCACGCGCTCGATCGCCGATCAGTCCCGCACCATCCGGCTGCCCGTCCACCTGGTCGAGGAGCTTGGCCGGATCCGGCGGGTGCAGCGCGAGTTCAACCGTGAGCACGGCCGTGAGCCGGAGCACTCGGAGATCGCGGCGGAGCTGGGCTCCACCACCGAGCGGGTCTCGGATGTGCTCGACTGGGCCCGTGACCCCGTCAGTCTGAACATGTCGGTGGACGACGAGGGCGAGACTCAGTTCGGCGATCTGCTGGAGGACACCTCGGCCGTCTCGCCCGAGCAGTCGGTGATGACACTGCTGCGCAGCGAGGAGCTGGAGGATCTGATCGGCCGGCTCGACGACCGCACGGCATCCATCATCAAGGCCCGGTACGGCATCGACGACGGGCGGGAGCGCACGCTCACCGAGGTCGGCAAGCAGCATGGCCTCACGCGCGAGCGGATCCGCCAGATCGAGAAGCACGCGCTGCTGGAGCTGAAGAAGATGGCGCGCCAGACCGGCTTCGACGAAGCGGCCTGAGCCACCGTCCCCCGTATCCCTTTCCCCGTCTTTCTCTATCTCTGGTCTCTGTCCGTCTCTCCAGTCGCTGTCCGCAGTGGCCGCCCATGGCCGAGCCCCGGCGCCTCTTCCCCCCCCAGGCGCCGGGGCTCAACCCTGGGCTGCTCAGACGGCGAAGCCGCCGTCCACGGCGATCGACGCCCCGGTGATGTACCGGCCGTCGTCCCCGGCGAGGTGGGAGACGGTCGCGGCGATCTCCGACGGCTGTCCGTAGCGGCCGAGCGCGGTGAGCCCGCTCTGCATGGCGGCGCTCTCCCCGTCGGCGGGGTTCATATCGGTGTCGATGGGGCCGGGGTGGATGAGGTTGACGTTGATGCCGCGCGGGCCGAGCTCCCGGGTCAGCGCCTTGGTCAGACCGGTGAGGGCCGTCTTGCTCATCGCGTACAGCGAGCCGCCGGGGAAGGCGACGCGCTCGGCCATACAGCTGCCGATGTTGATGATGCGTCCGCCGTCGGTCAGATGGTGGGCGGCGGCCTG
This sequence comes from Streptomyces sp. NPDC000941, assembly GCF_053599555.1. NCBI lineage: Bacteria > Bacillati > Actinomycetota > Actinomycetes > Kitasatosporales > Streptomycetaceae > Streptomyces > Streptomyces sp. NPDC000941. Next base: position 21,293 of record NZ_JBSFMM010000089.1, on the reverse strand, counting down.
AGCCGCGAGGAAGGGCGCGCGGACATTGACGGCGATGACGCGGTCCACGTCCTCCAGCGTCAGGTCGTCGAACGGGCCGAGCACACCGGCGCCCGCGTTGTTGACCAGGATGTCGAGCCGCCCGAACTCCGCGGCCGCCGCGGCCACGGCCTCGCGCACCGCGCGCGGGTCCGCGCTGTCGGCCTGGACGGCCAGGGCCCGGCGGCCCAGGGCCTTGATCCGGTCGACGACGGCCGCCGCCCGCTCCTCGTTGCTCTGATACGTCAGCGCGACGTCGGCGCCGTCTTCGGCGAGCCGGAGCGCCACCGCTTCGCCGATGCCCCGGCTGCCGCCTGTGACCAGTGCCGCCTTGCCGTCGAGTGCCATGTGTGTCCCTCGTCCTGTCTTCAGTTGCTTTGTTGTGGATTGAGTCGTCCTGGAGGACATGACTCGATCCTCGTGGGGCGGGGGCGGGGATTCCGGCGGCATTCGGACGTCGCGCTGGTGCGCCACATATGCCCGATCGCGTCCGGCTTCGGTCCGGGGATGTCCGTACGGGATTGTTTCCTGCCCGAGTCTGTTTACTTCCCGGCTTTAGGGACGTAATCTGGCCGCGAAATCACAGGTTCGGGCATGGAAAGGACGTAAACCCACATGTACGCACCGGAGCGGCAGCAGGAGATCCTCCGGCTGGCCCGCGAGAGCGGCCGGGTGGATGTGCTGTCCCTTGCCGAGGAGTTCCAGGTCACCGCCGAAACGGTGCGGCGCGACCTGCGGGCGCTCGACAGGGCGGGCCTGGTCCGCCGCGTGCACGGGGGTGCCATCCCGGCCGGCCGTCTCGACTTCGAACCCGACCTCGCCGAGCGCGAGAGCACCGCCGCCGACGAGAAGGACCGCATCGCCCGCGCCGCCGTCGCCGAACTGCCCGCCGACGGCAGCGTGATCATCGACGCGGGCTCGACGTCGGCCCGGCTCGCCGCCGCGGTCCCGCTGGAGTCCGACCTCACGGTCGTCACCCACGCGCTGCCGATCGCCGCCCGGCTCGCCGACCACCCCGGTATCGCCCTCCACCTCGTCGGCGGCCGGGTCCGCCACCGCACGCGCGCCGCGGTGGACGCATGGGCGCTGCGCGGTTACGGCGAGATCAAGGCCGATGTCGTCTTTCTCGCCACCAACGGCTTCTCGCTCGAGGGCGGCCTGACCACCCCCGATCTCGCGGAGGCCGCCGTCAAGCGCGCCATGGTCGCCGCCGCCCGCCGGGTCGTCCTCCTCGCCGACTCGTCCAAGTTCGGCCAGGAGCACTTCGCCAGGTTCGGCGATCTCGGCCATGTCGATCTGCTCATCACGGACACCGGGCTCAGCCCGCAGGACGCCCTCGCCATCGAGCGGCAGGGCACGGAAGTAGCGCGCGTATGATCCTCACCGTCACCCCCAATCCCAGCCTGGACCGCACCTACGAGATTCCGGCGCTGGAGCGCGGCGCGGTACTGCGGGCCGCCTCCGATCGGGTCGACCCCGGTGGCAAGGGCGTCAATGTCTCGCGGGCCGTGGCCGCGGCCGGGCATCGCACGGTCGCCGTGCTGCCGCTGGGCGGGCCGGAGGGCGCGCTGCTGGCGCGGCTGCTCGGCGGGCTGGGGATCGAGGCCGCGGGCGTCCCCGTGCAGGGCTCGAACCGGGTCAACATCTCCGTGGCCGAGCCCGACGGCACCCTCACCAAGATCAATGCGGCCGGGCCCGAGCTGACCGCCGCCGAGGCGGAGGCACTGCTGGAGGCCGTACGGACGCAGTCCGCCGACGCCGACTGGATCGCCTGCTGCGGCAGCCTGCCCCGCGGGCTCGCCCCCGAGTGGTACGCCGAGCTTGTGGCGCGGGCCCACCGCGCGGGTGCCAGGATCGCCCTGGACACCTCCGGCCCCTCGCTCACGGCGGCCCTGCGCGAGCGCCCCGACGTCGTCAAGCCGAACGCCGAGGAGCTGGCCCAGGCCGTGGGCCGCCCGCTGGCCACCATCGGCGACGCGGTCAAGGCGGCCGAGGAGCTGCGGGCGCTCGGCGCGCGCGCCGTCCTGGCCAGCCTCGGCGCGGACGGCCAGCTGCTCGTCGACGAGACGGGCACCTACTTCGGCGTGGCTCAGGTCGCCGCCGTCCGCAGTAATGTCGGTGCGGGCGACGCTTCCCTCGCCGGATTCCTCGCGGCGGGCGGCCTCGGGCCGGCCGCCCTGGCCTCGGCCGTGGCCCACGGCGCGGCCGCCGTACAACTGCCGGGCAGCGTCATGCCCACCCCGGCCGATCTGGACCCGTCCGCCGTCACCACGACCGCGGACGTCCCGCTGGACCGCGCACTCACGGAGCCCGCGTGACCAGCCCGACCCCGTCCCACCCCCTCCCACCCCCAGTCCCCACTCTGCCGCCCACCTTCCCCGGGGCGGTACCGCACGCAAGGGAGCCGCGAGATGAGTGAGCTGATCACCGCGGACCTGGTCGACCTGGACCTGTCCGCCGATACCAAGGAAGCGGCTGCCCGGTCGCTCGCCGAACGCATGGTCGCGGCCGGCCGCGTCACGGACCTCGACGGCTTCCTCGCCGACGTGGCAGCCCGTGAGGCGCAGATGCCGACCGGCCTGGACGGCGGCATCGGCATACCGCACTGCCGCAGTGAGCATGTCACCGAGCCGACCCTGGCCTTCGGGCGCAGCGCCGCGCGCATCGACTTCGGCGCCCCGGACGGGCCGGCCGACCTGATCTTCCTGATCGCCGCCCCCGCGGGCGCGGACAGCGATCACCTGACCATCCTGTCCAGCCTGGCGCGCCAGCTGATGAACCCCGAGTTCACCGGCGCCCTGCGCGCGGCCGAGGACCCGCGACAGGCGGCTGCCCTGATCCGCGGCGACCAGCCGGAGTCGTCGACGGCGACCGATGCCGAGGCGAGCACCAAGACCCCGTCGGCCGACGCCTCCGTCGACCAGGCCACCGCCACGTCTGGCGACCAGGCGGCTGCCGCGTCGGGTGTGGCCGCTTCCGTTGCCGGGTCCGAGCCCGCGGCGGCTGCGGCTTCCGAGCCTTTCCGGATCGTGGCCGTCACCTCCTGCCCCACCGGCATCGCCCACACCTATATGGCAGCCGAGTCGCTGGAGAGAGCGGCTCAGGACGCCGGGATCGAGCTGGTGGTCGAGACCCAGGGCTCGGCCGGGTTCGACAGACTCACCCCCGCGACCATCGCCGCCGCCGACGCGGTGATCTTCGCGCATGACGTCGAGGTGCGGGACAAGGAGCGGTTCGCCGGGAAGCCGACCGTGGACGTCGGGGTGAAGGCGGGCATCAACCGCCCGGCGGAGCTGATCGCCGAGGTGCGCGAGAAGGCCGCGCGCGGCGAGATCAGCACACCGGCCGCCGCCTCCGCGGGCGCCGACCGCTCGGCGCCGATGGACCGGGCCGGCGAGTCCGGCGACCGCTTCGGCACCCGGCTGCGCAAGTGGCTGATGACGGGCGTCAGCTACATGGTCCCGTTCGTGGCCGCGGGCGGTCTGCTGATCGCGCTGGCCTTCGCGATCGGCGGTTACGAGATCGCGAGTGCCAAGTCCGTCGCCGACCACTTCGTGTGGACCGAGACGGACAGCTGGGCGGCGCTGCTCTTCCAGATCGGCGGGGCCGCGTTCACCTTCCTGGTGCCGGTCCTGGCGGGCTATATCGCCTACGGCATGGCCGACAGGCCCGGTCTGGTGCCCGGCTTCGTCGGTGGCTACATCGCGACCACCATCAAGGCGGGCTTCCTCGGCGGTCTGGTCGCGGGTCTGATCGCGGGCGCGGTCGTCATGGGCATCCAGCGGTTCAAGGTCCCGGCGTCGCTGCGCGGCATCATGCCGGTCGTGGTGATACCGCTGATCTCCTCGGCGATCGTCGGCTTCCTGATGTTCGTGGTGATCGGCAAGCCCATCGCCTCCGCACAGAAGGGCATGACCGACTGGCTCAACGGCCTCTCCGGCACGAACGCCATCATCCTCGGCGTCATCCTGGGCCTGATGATGTGCTTCGACCTGGGCGGCCCGGTCAACAAGGTCGCGTACGCCTTCGCGACCGCCGGTATCGGGGTGTCGGACCCGAGCACCGGCAGCCTCAAGATCATGGCCGCGGTGATGGCGGCCGGTATGGTCCCGCCGCTGGCCATGGCCCTGGCCACCACCGTCCGCGGGCAGCTGTTCACCAAGACCGAGCGGGAGAACGGCAAGGCGGCCTGGGTGCTGGGAGCCTCCTTCATCAGCGAGGGCGCGATCCCCTTCGCGGCGGCGGACCCGCTGCGGGTGATCCCCTCCTCGATGGTGGGCGGCGCGGTCACCGGCGCGCTGTCGATGCTCTTCGAGTGCACGCTGCGCGCCCCGCACGGCGGCATCTTCGTGGTCCCGCTGATCGGCCAGCCGTTCCTGTACCTGCTGGCCATCGCGGCGGGCACGGCGGTCTCGGCCGGTCTGGTCATCGTCCTCAAGGGGATGCGCAAGACCACCCCGCCCGAGACGGCCACCCCGGCCGCCGACGGTGAGCCCGCCACGGGCGCCGGTGCCGGCGGCGAGACCAAGGTGCCCGTCACGGTCTGACCTGGCCGGCCTCCACCACAACCACTGCCACATCCACCGCCGCCATCCGCGGCGTGCTCCCCTCGGCGGTGACACGGACCCCCTCCGTCTCACCGCCGAGTCATGCGCGGGGCGGTACATCATCCGTCACCTCCGTCGGCAGGTCGCGCGATGCGTAGTAGGCGCCGAGCGCGGCCTCGCTGCCCGACCCCATGGCGGTCGCGATCCGCTGGAAGCGGGCGGAGCGCAGATCGCCCGCGGTGAAGACCCTCGGGTGCTGACGGGAGGGCGGACAGTAGCCCGAGGCGTCGGCGGAGAGGTCCCCGCCGGGCGGTGTCGGGCCGCTGCCGAGGTTCCGGAACCCAAGGTGGCAGGTCAGGGTCCGCCGGTCGCCCTCCACGGTCAACACCTCGGCCGTGAGCGGCGCCCCGGGCACGGGTGGCTCCCCGGGCGAGGGCGGTACGAGGGTCAGATGGCGGACCGGCACCAGTTCGACCCGCGGGTCCTGGGCGATCTCCTCGGCCTTGTACGCGTCACCCGGCGGACAGGCCACGACGAACCGGCTCTCCAGGCCCGGATGGGCCCGCAGCAATGTGCCGAGCGGCCGGTCGGCGCCGAGGACCAGCGCGGTACGGCCGGTGAGCGCGGCCGGGTCCGCCTCCCACAGCGGAGGCAGCGCCATCCCCTCCCGACCGTCGATCCACCCCACGTCCTCCGGCCGCAGCGGCCCGACACCGGTGGCGACCACGGCGTACGGCGCGGTCAGCAGCAGACCGGAACCGGACGCCCCCGTGGGCACGGCGGTCACCTCCACCCGGTCCTCATAGGCACCGATCCGCACGGCGCGCCGACCGAGCTCCACCCGGCACAGGCCGCTGCGGGCGACATCGGCCGTGATCGCCGCCGCCAGAGCCGGGCCGGTGGAGAAGCCCAGCACATTGCCGAGCACCGGGATGCGCTCCAGCGTCCGGCACAGCGCCTCACCCGGATCGACGAGCACGGACCGCATACCGAGGCCCGCGGCCATCACCACGGCGGCGCAGCCGGCCGGGCCACCGCCGACGACGATCAAGTCGGCCTCCATTGCGGTGGTATTCACGGCGGAGGTATCCATGGCGGTGGTGTCCACCGCGGTGGTGTCCGTCATCGGGCTCCCCTCAACTCCCCTCGCCCCGTCTCCGCGGGGCTCTCCCAACGGGTCCCTCTACGGGGCTCCGACCCCGTCCTCCGTCTCGTCCTCCGGTCCGGCCTGTCCGGGGCCGTACAGGTCGCGGTACGAGGGGAATACGCCCCCCGGCCCGTCCACCCCCTCGGCCGCCAGTACCCCCTTGACCACCGCCCGCGTCAGCACGTCCGCCCCTGCGGCCAACACCTCGTTCAGCGCCCCGGCCTCCATATGCACCCCGAACGCCGGGTCCTGCCCGCCGTCGGCGCCCTCGGGCACGAGCGGGCGGTCGCCCGTCGCCAGGGCGAAGACCGTGTCGCCGTCGGACAGCAGATGCACCGGCCGCACAGCGCGCGCCAGGCCGTCATGTGCCGTGCCCGCGAGCTTGTGCGCCTGGGCGCGGGTGAGCACCGCGTCCGTGGCAACCACCGCCAACGTGGTGTTCAGCGGGGGCCGTACGGAGGCCGCCGAGCGCCGCTCCGACTCGGCCCGCGCGGCGGCCAGTCGACGCTGCGCCCTGGCGTGTTCCGCCTCGCCGGGGCGCCGCGCCCGGCCGTCGCCCCGCGCCAACTCAGCTGGCCCGTACGGCTCGTACGGCTCGCCGAACCACTCCCCGTACAGTGCGCCCGTCAGCGGATCGACCACCGAGCCCGCCGCGTTGACCGCCGCCAGGGCGGCCACGGTGATCCCGGACGGCAGGACCACGCTCGCCGATCCGATGCCTCCCTTGATTCCTCCCGCCACCGCGCCCGTGCCGGCCCCCACACTGCCCTGCGCGACCGGCGCGCCCATGTCCGTACCGGCTGCGGCGTCGATGGCCGCGCGCCCCAGCGCGGCGTCCGGCCGGGCCCGCCAGTCGCCCCCGCGCCCGAGGTCGAAGAGGGCGGCGGCCGGTACGACCGGCACCACCTGGGCCGGGTCCGGTCCGACCCGGAAGCCGCGGCCCCGCTCCTCCAGCCAGGCGGCCACTCCGGAGGCGGCGTCCAGCCCGAACGCGCTGCCGCCCGTCAGCACGACGGCATCGACGCGCTGGACCAGATTGCGCGGATCGAGGGCGTCGGTCTCGCGGGTGCCGGGGCCGCCGCCCCGGACATCGACCGCGGCGATCGCACCTCCTTCGGGGGCCAGCACGACGGTTGTGCCGGTGAGCCATCCGCTGTCGGTCCGCCGCGCATGGCCGATGCGCAGTCCGGGTACATCTGTCAGGGCGTCGACCTGGCCGGGGCGGGCGGGTCGGGGTGTTGTCCGGTCGGTATCCATGGGCGCTATGCGTAGCACGGAAGCCGTGGCGAAGGGCCCGCGGGCACAGGAGCCTTCGGACGGGGCCCTCATCAACAGGACGTTCATCAGACGTTGATTGGCCGACGGCAGGCTGTGCGATATGCCGTTCGCCCGCGTCCGAAGGAAGACCAACGTGCCCAGTACGTCTCGGACGGAGGAGCTCCCGACCCTGGCCGCCGCCGCGCGGCAGATACCCCGGGTGGCCCTCCGCTGGATCAGTGAGCCGGACTGCGAGGAAGAGCTGACGCACGCCGAACTGCTGGACCAGGCGGGTCGGGCGGCGGCGGCCCTGACCAGGCTCGGCGTAGGCCCGGGAGACCGGGTGGCAGTGCATCTGCCGCTGATCCCCGAGTCCGTGATCGCCACGCTCGCCTGCGGCCGCCTCGACGCCGTACGCTCCACCCTCCCTGTCGGGCTGCGCGTCCATGAGCTGCGCGAGCGGCTGGCGGGGATGGACGCGAAGGTGCTGATCACCGCGGACGGCGACTGGCGGTGCGGGGAGCCGCAGTCGCTCAAGCCGCTGATCGACCGGGCGCTGGCGGGTAGCAGGCGGATCCCCAAGGTCCTGGTCGTCCACCGCCTGGCCCGCCCCGTGTCCTGGACGCCCGGCCGGGACCTGTGGTGGCACGAGCAGCTGGCCGCCGCCGCCCTCGCCGACGCGCCGTGAGACCGGCCGTACTCTTGACGCATGAGCACCGCCCCTGACCCCGGACCGCGCGACCCGGCAGCCGCGCTGATCTTCGACGATCCGCTGGCGCGGCAGTCCTCGGACGACACGGACCGCGGCTGGGGTGAGCGGTCGCCCGGCGGCGACGTCGGCGATGGCACCGACAGCGCCGCGGACCTGGCCCGCTTCCTCGACGAGAAGCCGCCCCACCACCTCTGAGCTCCGGAGCCCCGAGGGCTCAGGTGCTCGATCGGCTGCCGCGCTGCGCGATCAGCTCGTCCCTTATCTCGCGGAGCAGCGCGATCTCGGCGCTCTCCGTCTCGGCCTGCTTCTCCTCTTCCTGCCGCTCCTTGGCGGCCTTCCGCGCCAGATAGCGCGACATCGGCAGCACCATCAGGAAGTACACCACCGCCGCTGTGATCAGGAAGGTGAGCACGGCGCTCAGCACGGTCCCCCAGAGGATGGGGATGCCCTTGGTGACCTCGCCCGCGGCGTTCGTCTCGCAGGGGGCCTCCAGGCAGGAGCGGTACTTCTCCAGGTCCTTGGTGCCGAAGGCGCCGACGACCGGATTGATCAGGCCCTTCACTATGGAGTTCACGACACTCGTGAACGCGGCTCCGACCACGACCGCGACAGCCAGATCGATGACGTTGCCACGCATCAGGAAGGCCTTGAAGCCCTCCACGACGCTCTTCTTTTCCTCGCTCAACCCTTTGCCTCTCTCTTGCCGCACCAATTCTGGAGCGGACGGCTCCGCAACCTACGGTCAAGAGCGGCACAGCGCCACCGCCAACCTCGATGTGGCCGCCGCACCGGCCAGGGCCGCCGCGGTAGGCCGCGGCACCGCGAGCACCACCAGCGCCCCGCCACCCGCCGCCCCGCCACCCGCCGCCCCGCCACCCGTCGCTCCGAGATCTCCGGTCTCGACGTCCGCCGCCGCCACACGCCCCGGCCGCGGCACATCGGTCACCCGCGCGCCACGAGCGACCACCTGCGCGGCGGCCGGGCCGCGGGTCTGATCGGATCCCGGGGCGGCCAGCACATCCACTCGGTCGCCGGGGCGCAACAGCCGCACGGACGCCGCGTCGGCGATCCGCACCGGCGTGGACACCACGGCCGGAGGCGGCTTGTGTCGGCCGTCGTCCGGTGGCGAGGACGCCGCCGGACGTGGGTCGGAGCCGCCGGAGGGCGCGGCGGCAGCCAGCGCGGCCGCGCTCAACGCCAGACCCGCCGCCATCGAGCGCCGCCGCCGCCGTAACGCGCGCCGCAGCCGATCTCCGCCTCGGCTCACCCGCACCGGTCCGAACCGTGGCACCGCGCACGTCGGGGGAGTGCGACGGGACCGCTCGGCCCAGGACGGAGCCGAGCGGGGCCGGGACGCGGGCGAAGACGCCGAAGACGCCGAAGGCGAGGAGAGGGATGGAACAGGCGGAAGGGATGGAGGCGATAGAGGGGACGAGGAGGGTGAAAGGGATGGAGAGCGAAGGAACGGGTCGGACACGGCAATCACCGCCTGTCGTGAGAGGTCAGGAGCTTCTTGCCCCTTCACGATGCCCGCCCTCGCCGGATCCCGCTGGACCCTGTGCACAACCCCCAGGCTGTGGATAACTCCGTCACCCGTGCGAGTAAGCCCGCCGTCCGCTACGGCAGTTCGATCCCCAGGTCCCAGCCGTCGTGCCCATGCGTGCACAGACAGTCCCGCGCCTCGGTGGCCGGCAGTGCGCCCACAGCGTCGAACAGCACGTCGCGCAGCCGCTCCAGGTTCTCCCCGAACACCCGCAGCACTTCCCCGTGCGAGACCCCCTCGCCCGTCTCCGCCCCTGCGTCCAGGTCTGTGACCAGCGTCAACGACGTGTAGCAGAGCTCCAGTTCACGGGCCAGTACCGCTTCCGGATGCCCTGTCATGCCGACCACCGACCACCCCTGCGCCGCATGCCACCGCGACTCGGCCCGGGTGGAGAAGCGCGGCCCCTCGATCACGCACAGCGTGCCGTCGTCCACCGGCTCCCAGTCGCGCCCACGTGCCGCCGCCACCGCGATCTGCCGCCCTGTCGGGCAGTACGGATCGGCGAAGGTGGTGTGCACCACGTTCGGCACCCGCCCGTCCGGCAGCGCCTCGCCGTCGAAATAGGTCTGGACGCGGCCCTTCGTGCGGTCCACCAGTTGGTCCGGCACCAGCAGCGTGCCCGGCCCGTACTCCGGCCGCAGCCCGCCCACCGCGCACGGGCCGAAGATCTGCCGCACGCCGACCGAGCGCAGCGCCCACAGGTTGGCGCGGTAGTTGATCCGGTGCGGGGGCAGGTGGTGCTTACGGCCGTGGCGCGGGAGGAAGGCGACCTTCCGCCCGGCGATCTCGCCGAGGAAGAGCGAATCGCTCGGTGCGCCATAGGGGGTGTCGACAGTGATCTCGGTCACGTTGTCGAGGAAGGAGTAGAACCCCGACCCGCCGATGACCCCTATCTCCGCCATCTCCGCATACGTGCTGCTGGTGGTCTCCGCCATGCGATCACCCTAGCCAGCGCCGTCCGCGCATACGACATCCCGCCGTTCTCCCCCAAGGGAGAGCGGCGGGATGTCGTATGCGATTGAGGCGGTCGCGCGTCAGGCGGCCGACGAGGTGCTGCTCGACGTGGACGACGACGAGCCCGAGCCGGACGAAGAGCTCGACGACGACGAAGACGTGTCCGAGGAGGAGGACGAAGACGAGGACGAAGAGTCCTCGCTCTTCGCGGCCGCCGACTTGGACGAGCCGCCGCTCGTGCTGCTGGACGAGGAGCCGCGGCTGTCGTTCCGGTAGAAGCCCGAGCCCTTGAAAACGATGCCGACCGCCGAGAACACCTTCTTCAGGCGTCCCTTGCAGTTGGGGCACTCGGTGAGCGCGTCGTCGGTGAACTTCTGCACCGCCTCGAGGCCCTGGCCACACTCGGTGCACTGGTACTGATAGGTCGGCACTTACTCCTCCTGGCACTCTCACTCAATGAGTGCTAACGACGCTCCATAGTGCAGTATTCCTGCCCGCCAGTCCACTGCGGCGGGCCATACGGTGACCCAGGCCACGTGGCCCGGGCCGGCAACCGCGCGGCCCGCCCCGTCACTCGCCTCTCGTGCCCAGCCAGCCCGCCAGCTTGCCGCCCCGGCCCACCGCCCGCAGCCGCTCCTCGGCCGCGTCCCGCACCGGGTCCGTGGCCACGACCAGCAGCTCGTCGCCGCGCCGCAGCACGGTCGAGGGCTGCGGCACAAAGCTCTTCCCGTCCCGTACGACCAGGGTGACCGCGGCCCCCGTCGGCAGCCGCAGCTCGCCGATCTCCACGCCGTGCATCTTGGAGTCCTTGGGGATCGACAGCGACAGCAGATGCCCGCGCAGCCGCTCCAGCGGCGCCGACTCGATGCCGAGGTCCGCCGCGGCCTCCTCCTCGCCCAGGCGCAGCCGGCGCGCGACCCAGGGCAGCGTCGGGCCCTGGACCAGGGTGTAGACGATCACCAGCACGAAGACGATGTTGAAGACGCGGCGGCTGTCGGGCACGTTCGAGACCATCGGGATGGTGGCGAGCACGATCGGCACCGCGCCGCGCAGCCCCGCCCACGACAGCAGTGCCTGCTCCCGCCACGGAATCCGGAAGGGCGCCGAGCTGACCAGCACCGAGAGCGGCCGGGCCACCATGGTGAGCGCCATTCCGACGCCGATGGCCGGCCAGACGTCGTCGCCCAGCTCGTGCGGGGTCACCAGCAGGCCGAGCAGCACGAACATCCCGATCTGCGCGATCCAGCCAAGCCCCTCGGCGAAGCCGCGCGTCGCCGGCCAGTGCGGCAGCTTCGCGTTCCCCAAGATCAACGAGGCCAGGTAGACGGCGAGGAAGCCGGAGCCGTGGGCCAGTGCCCCGCCCGCGTACGCGATCACGGCGATCGCCATCACCGCGATCGGGTACAGACCTGAGGCGGGCAGCGCCACATGCCGCAGGCCGTACGCCCCCAGCCAGCCGATCGCCAGCCCCACCACGGCGCCGATGGTCAGCTCCAGGGCGATCTCGCCGAGCATCACGTACCACGGGCTTATCGCGCCCTGGGCGGAGAAGGCGACCACCAGGATCACCACCGGGGCGTCGTTGAAGCCGGACTCCGCCTCCAGGGTGCCCGTGAGCCTCCTGGGCAGCGGCACCTTGCGCAGCACCGAGAAGACTGCCGCCGCGTCGGTGGACGACACCACCGCGCCGATGATCAGCGCCTGCCGCCAGTCGAGGCCGACCAGATAGTGCGCGGCCGCCGCCGTGACCCCGACGCTCACCGCGATCCCCACGGTGGACAGCACCGCGGCGAGGGGGAGGGCGGGTTTGATTTCCCGCCACTTAGTGCCGAGGCCGCCCTCGGCCAGGATGACCACGAGCGCGGCATAGCCGAGGACCTGCGTGAGCTCGGCGTCTTCGAAGACGACGCCGATCCCGTCCTGCCCGATCGCGACGCCGAGGCCGAGGTAGATGAGCAGGGTCGGCAGCCCGCTGCGCGTCGAGACCCTGACGGCCGCCACCGCTACGAGCAGGACGAGAGAGCAGATCAGCAGGAGTTCGTTGAGGTGGTGGACAGTCAGCGGCCGAACCTTTCTCACGGGAGCGGCCGGAAGGCTCCCCGACCGACCGGAACTTCATTGCCTTACCTAACATTTTACGGGTTCTTGACGCGAGTGGCTCACATGGGTTTTTCGCGGGTGGTGGCCGGTGGGCGGCCCGAGTCATGACTCCGCGTAGGGGCAGCGACAGCGCTGCGCCTATGGTTGCTCCAGCACTCCAGGATCACCCTGCCCCTCCGAAGGACAGCGATGCCCGCCAACAAAAACGGCCCTTCTGGCAAGAAGAAGGGCCGACGTGCCCGCCTGATCGTGATCGCAGTCGTGCTGCTGCTCGTGGGGGGCGTCGGATACGGCACGTACTGGAGCATCAGTACGGTGCGTGCCTCCTTCCCGGAGACTACGGGATCGCTGCAGCTCAAGGGGCTGTCCGGGCCCGTACAGGTCAAGCGCGACGGTTACGGGATACCGCAGATCTACGCCGACACCCCTGAGGATCTTTTCCGCGCCCAGGGGTTCGTCCAGGCCCAGGACCGCTTCTGGGAGATGGACGTACGCCGCCACATGACGGCCGGTAGGCTCTCCGAGATGTTCGGCTCCGGACAGGTGGAGACCGACGCGTTCCTGCGCACCCTGGGCTGGCACCGGGTCGCGAAGCAGGAGTACGACACCAAGCTGTCGCCGACCACCAAGAAGTATCTGCGGGCCTATTCCGACGGGGTCAACGCCTATCTCGCGGACCACCAGGGCAAGGAGCTGTCCGTCGAGTACGCGGCTCTGGAGTTCGAGAACGACTACAAGCCCGAGAAGTGGACCCCGGTCGACTCGGTGGCCTGGCTCAAGGCCATGGCGTGGGATCTGCGCGGCAATATGCAGGACGAGGTCGACCGCGCGCTGGCCTCCAACCGGTTGAAGCCCGAGGAGATCGAAGAGCTGTACCCGGCCTATCCGTACAGCCGCAACAAGCCGATCGTGGGTGAGGGCGCGGTGGACGAGACCACCGGCGACTTCGACCCCAAGGCGACCTCGACGGGCACCTCCGCCGACTCCACCGCGAACGGGGTCGCGGACGCCACCCAGGGCTTCCAGACCCAGCTCACCTCGCTCTCCAAGACCCTCGACGACGTACCGGCGCTGCTCGGCCCGAACGGCACCGGCATCGGCTCCAACTCCTGGGTGATCGCGGGCCGGTACACGACCACCGGCAAGCCGCTGCTCGCCAACGACCCGCATCTGGCCCCGCAGCTGCCGTCCGTCTGGTACCAGATGGGCCTGCACTGCAACCAGGTCAGCGCCGCGTGCCCGTACGACGTGGCGGGCTTCACGTTCTCCGGTATGCCGGGGGTCGTCATAGGCCACAACCAGGACATCGCCTGGGGCATGACCAACCTGGGCGCCGACGTGACCGACCTCTACCTGGAGAAGGTCACCAACCAGGGCTACCTCTACGACGGCAAGCAGACGCCGTTCAAGACCCGCGAGGAGACCATCAAGGTCGCCGGCGGCAAGTCCCGGACGATCACTGTCCGCTCGACCCGGCACGGCCCGATCGTCTCCGACCGCGACGACGAGCTCGGGGACGTCGGCAAGAGCGCACCGGTCGGCAGCGACGTCGGCGATGTGGCACCCGACCGCGGTGACGGCTACGCGGTCTCGCTGCGCTGGACCGCGCTGGACCCGTCCAACACCATGGACGCGGTCTTCGGGCTCAACACCGCCAAGAACTTCACCGACTTCCGCAAGGCGGCCCGCGACTTCGCCGTCCCGTCCCAGAACCTGATCTACGCCGACACCAAGAACCACATCGGCTACCAGGCGCCCGGCAAGATCCCCACGCGCGCCAAGGGGGACGGGCGTTACCCGGCGCCCGGTTGGGACTCGCGCTACGACTGGAACGGCTACATCGCGCAGTCCGAGCTGCCCTGGGACTACGACCCCAAGCGGGGCTACATCGTCACCGCCAACCAGGCCGTCATAGGCAAGGACTACAAGTACAAGCTGACCGACGACTGGGGATACGGGGCGCGCAGCCAGCGGATAACCGACCTGATCGAGTCGAAGATCAAGGACAACGGGAAGATCTCGACCGATGACATGCAGTCCATGCAGATGGACAACAGCAGCGAGATCGCCGAACTACTGACCCCCTACCTGCTGAAGATCAACATCAAGGACGACTTCGTCAGGGAGGCGCAGAAGCTCCTGGAGGGCTGGGACTACACCCAGGACTCTGACTCCCCGGCCGCCGCCTACTTCAACGCCGTCTATCGCAACGTCCTTATGCTCGCGTTCGGAAATAAACTTCCGAAGGAGCTGCGGGTGAAGGGCCAGTGTCTGCGCGTCCGGCCCGCCGATGACTCCGGCCCCGCCGACGACCTGAACGGCAAGGCGCGGCTGGTGCGGGAATGCGGTCAGCGCGACGCGGCATCGGCCCAGCCGGACGGCGGCGACCGCTGGTACGAGGTCCTTCGGAAGATCATCAAGGACCCCAAGAACCACTGGTGGAAGACCACCGGCAGCCGCCTGGAGCCGGCCGCCACCAACCGGGACGAGCTCCTGGGCGAGGCCATGAAGGACGCGCGTGCCGAGCTCACCGCCAAGCTGGGCAAGGACATCAACAGCTGGAGCTGGGGCCGACTGCACCGGCTGACGCTGAAGAACCAGACTCTGGGCACCGACGGCCCGGGAGTGGTGCAGTGGCTCCTCAACCGCGGCCCTTGGAACCTGTCCGGCGGTGAGGCCGCGGTCAACGCCACCGGGTGGAACGCGGCGGGCGGCTACGACGTCACGTGGGTGCCGTCCATGCGGATGGTCGTCAACCTCGACGATCTGGACAAGTCGCGGTGGATCAACCTCACCGGCGCCTCCGGACACGCCTACAACGCGCACTACACCGACCAGACGGAGAAGTGGGCGAAAGGTGAGCTGCTGCCCTGGTCCTTCAGCAAGAGCGCGGTGAAGAAGTCGACGGACGACGAGCTGGCGCTCACGCCCTGACCCCTCCCGCCGGCGCGCCTACGCACGCCCCCCGCGAGACCCCCGCCCATACGGCGGACAGGTTTCGCGAGGGGCGTGCGGTCGTATAGAGGCTCGCCTAAGCCGTAGTCGTATAGAGGCCCGCCTACGTCGTGGTCGTATAGAGGCCCGACTGAGTCGTAGTCGTATAGGGGCTCGCTTAAAGGGACCGGAAGCGGTGCACCGCCGAGGGCGTGACCGCCGCGTGCACCGGCCGGTCGTGGGCCTCACCCGGGACCTCGTCGAGCACCTCGCCGTCGTACAGCAGCACCACCAGCGCCGGCTGGGCCCCCGCCCGGTCCAGCCGGGCCAGCACCCGGTCGTACGAACCGCCGCCGCGACCCAGGCGCACCCCGCGCCGGTCCACCGCGAGCCCGGGCAGCAGCACGACGTCCGCCCTGGTGACCGCCTCGGGGCCCAGCCGCGGTCCGTCCGGCTCCAGCAGCCCCCGCCTGGCGCGCACCAGCCGCTCGGGGCCCTCGTCCGGGCCCCAGTCGAGGTCGTTGTCCTCCTGCAGAACCGGGAGCAGCACCCGTACGCCCCGTGCGCGCAGCGCCTCCCTCAGGCCCCGTGTGCCGGGCTCGCTGCCCACCGAGACATACGCGGCCACCGTCCCCGCCTCCGCGAGCTCCGGCAGCTCCAGCGCGCGACACGCCAGACGCGCCTGGGCGTCCGCGATGTCATCCGCCGTCAACCTGGCTCTCACCGCGATGAGGCTTCGCCGCAACTCCGGCTTACTACCTTCGGCATTGATCACTGAGTGCATAAACTTCCTGTCTCATGCCATATTCACCGAACCCTCATTAACCGCTTAAAGGCACCCGATAGGGTTCAGTACATGACTCAAGCGCGTACTCGGATCAGCAAGGCTGTCATCCCCGCTGCGGGGCTTGGAACCCGCTTCCTGCCGGCCACGAAGGCCACCCCCAAGGAGATGCTGCCGGTCGTCGACAAGCCGGCGATCCAGTACGTCGTCGAGGAAGCCGTCACCGCCGGGCTGTCCGATGTGCTCATGGTCACGGGCCGTAACAAGCGGCCCCTGGAGGATCACTTCGATCGCAACTACGAGCTCGAAGAGGCCCTGAGCCGCAAGGGCGACGAGACCCGACTCGCCCGCGTGCAGGAATCCAGCGATCTCGCGACCATGCACTACGTCCGCCAGGGCGACCCCAAGGGCCTCGGCCACGCCGTGCTCTGCGCCGCCCCGCACGTCGGTGACCAGCCCTTTGCCGTCCTCCTCGGCGACGACCTCATCGATGCCCGCGATCCGCTCCTGTCCCACATGGTCGAGGTGCAGGAGGAGCACGGCGGCAGCGTCATCGCCCTGATGGAGGTGGACCCCGCCCAGATCCACCTCTACGGCTGCGCCGCGGTCAAGCCGACCCTGGACGGCGACGTGGTGCGGGTGACCGGGCTCGTCGAGAAGCCGGACCCGGCCGACGCGCCCAGCAACTACGCCGTCATCGGCCGCTATGTCCTCGACCCCGCCATCTTCGACGTGCTGCGCGCCACCGAGCCCGGGCGCGGCGGCGAGATCCAGCTCACCGACGCCCTGCAGGCGCTCGCCGCCGATCCGGACCTCGGCGGGCCGGTCCACGGGGTCGTCTTCAAGGGGCGCCGCTACGACACAGGCGACCGTGGCGACTATCTGCGTGCCATTGTCAGACTCGCGTGCGAACGTGAAGACCTGGGCCCGGACTTCCGGGACTGGCTTCGCCGTTACGTCACCGAGGAGATGTAGCACTGTGAGCAGCACCGCAGCACGCGCCACCGACCAGGGCCCGGACCAGGAGCCGGGGCCGGGTCCGCGGTCCGGCTCGTCCGGGCCGGGTCGGGGCGAGGATCGGGGCGGGGGCCGGAGCGGCGACGGCAGGCGCGAGGGCCGGGGCGAGAGCCGGGGCGCGGACCGTTTCTGGACGGTGGCCGAGCATCTCGACGACATCCTGGACCATCTCCACCCCCTCGACCCGATCGAGCTGCAGCTGCTCGAAGCCCAGGGCTGCGTCCTCGTCGAGGACGTCACCGTCCCCGCGGCCCTCCCGCCGTTCGACAACAGCTCCATGGACGGCTATGCCGTCCGTACGGCCGACATCGCGGCTGCGACCGAGGACTACCCCGCGGTGCTCACCGTCATCGGAGACATCGCGGCGGGCAGCGAGACCGCGCCCGCCGTCGCGCCCGGCGAGGCCGCGCGCATCATGACCGGCGCCCCGCTGCCGCCCGGTGCCCAGGCCGTCGTGCCCGTCGAGTGGACCGACGGCGGCCTCGGCCGGGGGCCGGTCACCGCCATGCCCGCCCACAGCGAGGCCCCTGAGGGCGCGAGCGGCAGGGTGCGGGTGTACCGCCCGGCCACGACCGGGCAGCATGTGCGCCCCCGCGGCTGCGACGCCAGGGCGGGCGAGCTGGCGCTGGCCGCCGGCACGCTCCTGGGGGCGCCGCAGATCGGGCTGCTGGCCGCGCTCGGGCGCGCCACCGTCAGGGTGCGGCCGCGGCCGCGCGTGGTGGTGCTGTCGACCGGCAGCGAGCTGGTCCAGCCCGGCCAGGAGGCGGGCCCGGGCCGGATCCACGACTCCAACAGCTTCCAGCTCACCGCCGCCGCGCGGGACGCCGGGGCGATCGCCTTCCGGGTGGGCGCGGTCGCCGACGACGCCGGGACGCTGCGGGCGACCATCGAGGACCAGCTGAGCCGGGCGGACATCGTGGTCACCAGCGGTGGCGTCAGCGTCGGCGCGTACGACGTGGTCAAGGAGGCCATGCGGGAGGTCGACTTCCGCAAGCTGGCCATGCAGCCGGGCAAGCCCCAGGGCTTCGGGCGGGTCGGCCCGGACCGCGTCCCGTTCATCGCCCTCCCCGGGAACCCGGTCAGCTCCTATGTTTCGTTCGAGCTGTTCGTACGGCCCGCGATCCGCACCCTGATGGGCACCGGCCCCGTCCACCGCCCCATCGTGCGGGCCCGCTGCCCCGAGGGCGTCGGGTCCTCCCCGCGGGGGCGGCGCCAGTTCCTGCGCGGCTGGTACGAGCCGCCGGGGATGGATGCGGAGACCGGCCTCGTCACCCCTGTGGGTGGCGCGGGATCCCACCTGATCAAGGCGCTCGCGCACGCCAATGCGCTGATCGTGGTCCCCGAGGAGACCACGGAGGTCGCCGCCGGCGCCGAAGTGGACGTCGTCCTGCTCACCTAGGCGCCTGGCTGCCGCCCGCGGCGGGTACGGTGTCGTCCCACAGGAGCCACCTGGCCCGGACCGGGAGAACGATGAGCAGCGCCCAGGACCATCTCACCCATCTCGACCCATCGGGCGCGGCGCGCATGGTCGACGTCTCGGACAAGGACGTCACCGCCCGCACTGCCCGCGCCACCGGCCGCGTGCTCGTCGCCCCGCGCGTCGTGGAGCTGCTGCGCGGCGATGGCGTCCCCAAGGGCGACGCCATCGCCACCGCGCGCATCGCGGGCATCATGGGCGCGAAGCGCACCCCGGACCTGATCCCGCTGTGCCATCCGCTCGCGCTCTCGGGCGTGACCGTGGACCTCGCGGTCGCCGACGACGCCGTGGAGATCACCGCCACGGTCCGCACCACCGACCGTACGGGCGTCGAGATGGAGGCCCTGACGGCGGTCAGCGTGGCCGCGCTGACGGTGATCGACATGGTCAAGGCCGTGGACAAGTCCGCGGTCATCACGGACGTACGGGTGGAGGAGAAGACGGGCGGCAAGTCCGGCGACTGGAGCCGGACATGACGGGCCTGACGAGTATGAGCGGCTCGCCGGCCTACCGCGCCCTGGTCGTCACCGCCTCCAACCGCGCCGCCGCCGGGGTCTATGCCGACAAGGGCGGCCCGCTGCTCGTGGACGGGCTGGCGGCGCTGGGCCTCGCGGTCGACGGGCCGCGCGTGGTCCCCGACGGCGACCCGGTGGAAGCGGCCCTGCGCGAGGCGGTCGCCGCTTCGTACGATGTGGTGGTGACCACGGGCGGCACGGGGATCTCGCCCACCGACCACACCCCCGAGGCGACCCGCCGAGTGCTCGACTACGAGATTCCGGGCATCGCGGAGGCAGTCCGCGCCGAGGGGCTGGCCAAGGTGCCCACCGCCGCGCTCTCCCGCGGCCTGGCCGGGGTCGCCGGCACCACCCTGATCGTCAACCTGCCCGGGTCGACCGGCGGCGTACGGGACGGGCTCGCGGTCCTGGGGCGGATCCTGGTCCACGCGGTCGAGCAGCTGCACGGCGGCGACCACCCCAGACCCGCGGACCCTCCTGATCCCGCCGGCTCCACTGGTGCTGCCGATCGCACGGGTCCTGCGGGTGCTGCGGGTCCTGCCGACCTCACTGGTCCCGCCGGTTCTGCGGGGCCTGCCGGTTCTCTCGGGAGCGCGAGCTGAACGCGCCCTGGCCCGTCATGCTGGCGGACGGCGATACGGTCCTCCGCCCCATAAAGCTGCGTGACCAGCGTGCCTGGCGCGAGGTCAACCAGCGCAACCGCGAATGGCTGCGCCCCTGGGAGGCCACCATTCCGCCGCCCCCGCCCACCGGCCCCGTCACCCACCGGCCCACCTACCGCCAGATGGTCCGCCATCTGCGCGCCGAGGCACACGCCGGGCGGATGCTGCCGTTCGTCGTCGAATACGGGGGACGGCTGGCCGGACAGCTGACCGTGGCCGGGATCACCTGGGGCTCGATGTGCTCGGGCCATATCGGCTATTGGATCGACGAGGCGGTCGCCGGCCGCGGAGTGATGCCGACCGCCGTCGCGCTCGCCACCGACTACTGCTTCCGTACGGTCGGACTGCACCGCATCGAGGTGTGCATCCGGCCCGAGAACGGACCGAGCCGGCGAGTGGTCGAAAAACTGGGATTCCGCGAAGAGGGGCTGCGCCCCCGCTACCTCCACATCGACGGCGCCTGGCGTGATCACCTGGTCTTCGCCCTCACGGCGGAGGAGGTTCCGGAGGGATTGTTGACCCGGTGGCACCGGACGAGGCCCAGCGCATCACAGAAATAAAATATGTGTTCGAAAACGCCCGGCATTTGAGCACATTCCCAACCTGGTCATCCCACCAATCACAAAAAAAGTTCGAGATATCAGCCAGATCGTGCGACACACCGCGCCAATTGGCAGATGGCCTCGCACAGACCCCTCTACCGTGTGACCGTGAGCAGCAGTGGCCTCATCTACGCAGTCATCGTCGGGGCCTGGGCCGCCTATTTGGTACCGATGTGGCTCCGTAGGCAGGACGAGCTCAATGAAGCCCGTCCCACGGAGCGCTTCAGTACCGCCATCCGGCTGTTGTCCGGGCGGGCGGGAATGGAGCGTCGATACGCCAAAGAACGGGCGGAGCTCGAGGTCCTGGGGGGCCTGGAGAACCAGGAGGGCCGCGCCGACGATACGGACCGCCGCGAGGCCGGGGCAGACCCCGTCGCCCCGGACCGGCGCGTGGCCGAACCGGACGCCGTGACCGACGCGGTCGACGTCCGGGCGTTCGCCGACCCCGTGACCATGCGCACGCCGGTGCCACCCCCCGCCCCACCCGCCGACAGCCCCGCCCCGGCCCCCTCCTCCGGCCCTTCCGGCACTTCCGGTCCTTCTGGCTCTTCCGGGCCCTCCGGTCCTTCCGGGTCTTCGGGGTCGGCTCCCACGGCCGCGGCCCGCAGTGGGCGCGCGAAGGTGCTCGCGCGCCGTCGGCGCACCACCATCGTTCTCTTCCTCGCCTTCACCCTCGGCGCGGTCGTCGCGGCGGTCGGCGGCCTCACCTTCCTGTGGGCCCCGGCCCTCCCGGCCGTCCTGCTGAGCGCGTACATCGCCTATCTGCGCACCCAGGAGCGCCGCCGCTTCGCCTTCACCATGGACCAACGCCGCGCCGAGCTGGCCGCCCAGCGCCTCCGCGAGCGCCGTCCGCACCCCCGCCCGCCCGCCGAGGACCCCACCGACGACGGCGGCCCCGCCGAGCCGCCCGCCCGCGCCGAGGCCGCCCGCCCGGCCCCGGCCCCCGCCCCAGCTCCAGCCCGGATCTGCGGTGTACTCGCCGAGGCTGATTCACTGTCCGTTGTGTCCACTCTTGCCCCCTTTC
>NZ_JBSFMM010000088.1:0-44795 GCF_053599555.1 Streptomyces sp. NPDC000941 | reverse complement strand
GGGCCCTGGGGATCTCCTCCCCAAGGGCCCTCCTCGCGTCTTATGGCGTCAGCGCGCCTCTCAGGCGGATTTGCGGGTGGCTTTGTAGATGCCCGCGGTCACCTTCGCGAACGCCTCCATGTCGGCGTCGTCCGCGGTCGTGTTCTCCGCGTTGACATCCAGCACCATCGCCGCGTCCGTCTTCTCCGCCCAGGCGCAGGCCGGAGCGTAGATGCGGTCGTACATCTTCACGACCTCGCACTCGATGCTCGGCCCGTCGGCGCCCTCGGGCTGGAACTTCTTGCGCTTCTCCTCGACCGTCGGGGAGGAGCCGCCGCCCGAGAAGCCCTTGAACATCTCGTCGCGGACCTTGTCGGGGTCGCTGAACTCCCCGTACACGCCGGAGAAGGCCAGCCCTGAGTTGGAGTCCTCGGCGCGGGTGTACTGGGCCAGGACCGAGGTGGCGCCCTCGGGCATGCGGTCCTGGACGCTGGTGCCCTCGTTCTCCAGGTCCTTGGTGCCCTTGTCCAGCGTGTACGTGCCGTCGTCCAGCGTCTTGGGGGTGACCAGCTTCATCGCCTTGGGCTTGTCGTCGCCCTTGTTGAGCACCACGGCGCCGGTGACGATCGCGCCGACCACCACAAGGCCGGCCGTCGTGATCGCGATGATCTTGGTCTTGTTCCGGCTCCCGGCGGGCGCGGCGGGCCCGGGGAAGGGGGGCTGGGGCTGCTGGCCGTACGGGCCCGGCTGTTGGGGGTAGCCGTAGCCCTGTGGCTGTGACGGCTGTTGGGGGTAGCCGTAGCCCGGCTGCTGCTGCGCGTACGGATTGGGCTCCGAGGGCGGTTGCTGCGCCCCGCCGTACGGATTGGGCTGACCGCCCCCGTACGGGTTGGGGCCCGGCTGGCCTCCGCCGTAGGGGCCGGGCTGCGGCGGCGGCTGGTTGTAGCTCATCGTGTGGGGTATCCCCTCCGGGCTGCGGCCTGTGAACTTCGCTGAGCGGGCGGCTACTTGATCTCCACGCGGGCGTCCTTGCGGACCTTCGCTGTGATGTCGGCGGCGGTGTCGAGCGACATGCCTCCGCCGGAGATCGCGGACGACACGTCGGAGACCACCACATAGCCGATGGTGCTGTTGTCGCCCCACATGCACAGCGGAATGGTGAAGCTCTTTATGGTCGAGGTGCCGCCGGAGAACTTCACGTTCTGGCACTTCATCACGGCGTCGTCCAGGCCGGCCGGGGTGACCTTCTGCGGGCTGCCCACGAGCTCGGCCTTCATGCCACCGCTCGTTGAGGGATCCTTCTCCGCCTCCTGCGAAATCTTCGTAAAGGCACCGTCGACGACCGCTTCGGGGTTCTTCACCTCGCCCCAGACGCCATTGAGCTGCAGCTGCTTTTGACTCACGCCTTCGCCGGACTTGTATTCCCCGCTCGCCGACTTTGCGTTCGTGACGCCGAACTTCTCGAAGTCCTTCGCGTCCTCGTCGGTAATCCCATCACTACCGGAGGATGCGTCCTTGGTGTACTCGCCCGCCACGGTCTGGGGCGCGGTCAGCTTGTAGCGCTTGCCGTCGTTGGCGACGACGTTCTTGTCGCCGCCGCCCTTGTTGCCGCCGCCGCCCTTGTCGTCGTCCTTGTTGTTGAACAGCAGGAACCCGCCGACCACCGCGGCCACCACAACCACCGCGCCGATGCCTATCGCCAGGCCCTTCTTGTTGCCGCCGCCGGGCGGGGGCGTCGGCTGGTACGGCCCGGGCATGCCCGGCTGCCCGTACGGCTGCTGGCCGTAGGGGGCGGCGGGCTGCTGCTGCGGGTAGCCGTACCCGGGCTGGGGCTGCGGCGGCTGCTGCGGCTGGGGCTGGCTGTAGGGGTTCGGCTGACCGTAGCCGCCGGCCTGCTGCGGCGGCTGCTGCGGGTAGCCGTAGCCGGGCTGCCCGGCCGCGCCGCCCTGCCCGTAGGGACCCGGCTGCTGAGGCTGCTGGCCGTACGGGCCCGGCTGGTTGTAGCTCATGTCTGTCCTTCTTCGCTTTGTTGCCGGTTGTTGCTAGCTGTTGAGCTAGCTGTCGATCTCCACGCGCGCGTCCTTGCGCACCTTGACGGTGAGCTCCGCGGCATCCCGTAGTGACATGCCCCCGCCGCCCAGGACCGCGGCCGCCGGGTCCACCATCACGGTGACGCCCAAGGTGTCCTTGTCGCCCCAGACGCACGCGGGTGCCTCAACGGATCCCTGATCCGAGGTGAACTTCAACGTCTGGCACTTCAGGACGTCCCCGTCGAAGCCGGCGGGGGAGAACTCCTGGGCGCTGCCCTGGGCCTGCGCCGTGCCGTTGTCCTGCAGCGCCTTGACGATGACGGCCAAGGACAGGTCCGCGCCCCGCTTCGGATCGGTCACATCGCCCCAGACCCCGGTGAACTTCATCATGTTCTTCCCGGAGGACTGGTAGTCGGCCGCCACCAGATGCGGATCCTTGACGACCGGCACCTGCTGGAGGTCCTTCTTGCCGGACTCGGACAGGTCGTTCTCGTCCGTACCGGCTCCCTGGCGCTGGTAGTCGCCCGCGACCGTCTTCGGGGTGGTCAGCTTGAACGGGCCGTCGTCGCCCCCGCCCAGCGCGAAGTAGTAGACCCCGCCGACCACGGCCCCCAGGGCCACCACCACGCCCACCGCGATGCCCACGGCTCTGCCCCGGCGGCGGCCCGGCACGGGCGGCTGGGGCTGCGGCGGCGGATAGCCGTAGCCGGTGCCCGGTATCTGCTGCTGCGGCGGTATCTGCTGCTGTGGTGGCTGGGCGTACGGATTCGGCTGGCCATAAGGGCTCGGCTGGCCGTAGCCCCCGTACGTACCGGAGCCTCCGTAGCCGCCCGACTGCCCGCCGGGCTGGCCGCCCTGGGGCGGGTAGCCGTAGCCGGGCTGCTGGGTGTAGGGATTATTGGGCACGGGCGACTGGCCGGCGCCGTACGGACCCGGCTGCGCCCCGTAGGGGCCGGGCTGCGGCGGCGGCTGGTGGTAGCTCATCGTGCCCTCTCTATCGATGCGCATGACAGGTGCGCAACATCCTTCCTGACGCGTTGCCCTCCCTTTGCGGCGGGGCCACAACGGGTTCGTAACGGAGTGCCGCGGCCCTTTAGACTGCGCTCGTGACCGAGAACTCTCAGCAGCGCCCCGACAGCGGGCCCAACAGCCACCCCGAACTGCCGACCCAGTACGCGCCGGCCGATGTAGAGGGGCAGCTGTACGAGCGCTGGGTAGAGCGCGGTTACTTCGAGGCGGACGAGAACAGCGGCAAAGAGCCCTACACCATCGTCATCCCCCCGCCCAACGTCACCGGCTCCCTGCACCTCGGGCATGCCTTCGAGCACACCATCATCGATGCGCTCACTCGACGCAAGCGCATGCAGGGCTATGAGACGCTCTGGCAGCCCGGCATGGACCATGCCGGTATCGCCACGCAGAACGTGGTGGAGCGCGAGCTCGCCAAGGAGGGCGTCTCCCGCCACGACCTGGGCCGCGAGGCGTTCGTCGAGCGGGTGTGGCAGTGGAAGGCCAGTTCGGGCGGGCAGATCTCCGGCCAGATGAGGCGCCTGGGCGACGGCGTCGCCTGGAACCGCGAGCGCTTCACGATGGACGAGGGGCTGTCCAAGGCCGTCCAGACCATCTTCAAGAAGCTCTACGACGACGAGCTGATCTACCGCGCCGAGCGGATCATCAACTGGTGCCCGCGCTGTCTGACGGCCATCTCCGACATCGAGGTGGAGTACCAGGACGACGACGGTGAGCTGGTCTCGATCAGGTACGGCGAGGGCGACGCCTCGATCGTCGTGGCCACGACCCGCGCCGAGACGATGCTCGGCGACACCGCGGTCGCCGTCCACCCCGACGACGAGCGCTACCGCCACCTGATCGGCACCGAGATCGAGCTGCCGCTCACCGGCCGCCGCATCCCGGTCGTCGCCGACGAGCACGTCGACCCGGAGTTCGGCACCGGCGCGGTCAAGGTCACCCCGGCCCACGACCCGAACGACTTCGAGATCGGCCAGCGCCACGGGCTGCCGAGCCTGACCGTCATGGACGAGCACGCGGTCATCACCGCCCACGGCCCCTTCCAGGGCCTGGACCGGCTGGAGGCGCGCAGCGCCATCGTCGGCGCGCTGCGCGCCGACGGCCGGATCGTCGCCGAGAAGCGGCCGTACGCCCACTCCGTCGGCCACTGCTCGCGCTGCAAGACGACCATCGAGCCGCGGCTGTCCATGCAGTGGTGGGTCAAGGTCGGCCCGCTGGCCAAGGCCGCGGGCGACGCGGTCCGCGACGGCCGGGTGAAGATCCACCCGGAGGACATGGCCAAGCGCTACTTCGACTGGGTCGACAACCTCCACGACTGGTGCATCTCGCGCCAGCTGTGGTGGGGCCACCGGATCCCGGTCTGGTACGGGCCGGGCGGCGAGGTCGTGTGCGTCGGACCGGACGAGCAGCCGCCGTCCGGCGAGGGCTGGCACCAGGACAGCGACGTCCTGGACACCTGGTTCTCCTCGGGCCTGTGGCCGTTCTCCACGCTCGGCTGGCCGGAGGACACCGGCAGCCTGCGGAAGTTCTATCCGAACTCGGTCCTGGTCACCGGCTACGACATCCTGTTCTTCTGGGTCGCCCGGATGATGATGTTCGGCCTGTACGCGATGGACGGCACCCCGCCGTTCCACACCATCGCCCTGCACGGCATGGTGCGCGACCAGTTCGGCAAGAAGATGTCCAAATCCTTCGGTAACGCGGTCAATCCGCTGGACTGGATGGACCAGTACGGCTCGGACGCGGTCCGCTTCACCCTCGCCCGGGGCGCCAACCCCGGTGTGGACGTGCCGATCGGCGAGGACTGGGTCCAGGCGTCCCGTAACTTCGCCAACAAGATCTGGAACGCGACGCGCTTCGCGCTGATGAACGGCGCGACGGTCGAGGGCGAACTGCCCGCGGCCGAGCGGCTGTCGGCGGCCGACCGCTGGATCCTGTCCCGGCTGAACACGGTGGTCGCCGAGGTCGACGCGCACTACGAGGACTACCAGTTCGCCAAGTTGTCGGACAGCCTCTACCACTTCGCGTGGGACGAGGTCTTCGACTGGTACGTCGAGCTGTCCAAGACCACCTTCGCGCAGGGCGGCGAGGCGGCCAACGCCTCGAGGCGGGTGCTCGGCGAGGTGCTGGACGTGATGCTGCGGCTGCTGCACCCGGTCGTCCCGTTCGTCACCGAGAAGCTGTGGACGGCGCTCACCGGCCGGGAGTCCGTCGTCATCGCCGACTGGCCGCGCGACAGCGGCTTCCGCGACGCCGCCGCCGAGCAGGAGATCACCACGCTCCAGCAGGTGGTCACCGAGGTCCGCAGGTTCCGCGCCGACCAGGGCCTGCAGCCCGGCCAGAAGGTCCCGGCGCGCCTCGACCTGTCCGGCACCCCGCTGGCGGCCCACGAGGACGCCATGCGCTCGCTGCTGCGGCTTCAGCCGGCCGGTGAGGGCTTCGCCGCCACCGCCTCGCTGCCGGTCGCGGGCGCGACCGTGGCCCTGGACCTGTCCGGCGCGATCGACGTCGAGGCCGAGCGCAAGCGGCTGGCCAAGGACCTCGCGGCGGCCGAGAAGGACAAGGCGCAGACCACGGCGAAGCTGAACAACGAGGCCTTCCTGGCCAAGGCGCCCGACCACGTCGTGGAGAAGATCCGGCAGCGGCAGACCATCGCCGATGCCGATATCGCCCGGATCACCGCCCAGTTGGCGGCCCTGCCCCAGGGCTGACCGCGCAGCCGACCGGCCGGCGCCCCCGCTCCCTCGATACGAGGGCGGCGGGGGCGCTTCGCGTGTGCGGGGTCACAGCCGGGAACCAAAAGCGCCGATCCGGGAGTTATCCGCTCGTACGTCCCGGAAGGAGCACCGCCACCATGAACAAGCCGCTGCGGCGCGCCTCCGTGTTCAGCCTGCTGCTCGTGCTGGCCCTTCTCATCTGGGCCACCTGGGTCCAGGTGGCCCGGGCGCACAGCCTCGACGACAACGCACACAACGTGCGCTCGGCCATCAAGGAGTACTCCGGGCCGCTCGGCGACATCCTGGTCGGCGGCAAGCCGGTCACCGGCTCCGCCGTCACCGGCGGCGACCTGAAGTACAAGCGGACCTACACCGACGGCGAGCTGTACGCGCCGGTCACCGGCTACGCCTCGCAGACGTACGGCACCACCCAGCTGGAGGCGCTGGACCGGGGCGTGCTGGACGGTTCGGACTCCCGGCTGGCCGGCCCGGACCAACTGCTGACCCGGCAGCGGGCCACGGCGGGCGATGTGCTCACCACCATCGACCCCGCCGCGCAGAAGGCCGCGTACGAAGGGCTCGGCAGCAAGACCGGTGCCGTCGTGGCCCTCGACCCGAAGACGGGGAAGGTCCTCGCCCTGGCCAGCACCCCCTCCTACGACCCCGGCACCTTCGCGGGCTCCTCCGCCGCCGACCAGAAGGCGTGGGACGCGCTGCAGAAGGACGACAAGCAGCCGATGCTCAACCGCGCGCTGCGCCAGACCTATCCGCCGGGCTCGGCCTTCAAGCTGGTCGTCGCCGCGGCGGCGCTGGAGGACGGGCTCTACGACTCGGTCGACGAGCCGACCAAGAGCCCCGATCCGTACCGGCTGCCCGGCACGGTCACCGATATGACCAACGAGAGCGCGTCGGCTCCTTGTAAGAACGCGACGATACGCACCGCGCTGCAGTACTCGTGCAACACGGTGTTCGCGAAGATGGCGGTCGACCTGGGGCAGTCCAAGGTGGCGGCCCAGGCGAAGAAGCTGGGGTTCGACGACTCCGGGCTCGACATCCCGGTGCGCGCCGCCAAGAGCGTCTACCCCAGCGGCATGGACGCCTCGCAGACCGCCCTGAGCGGCATGGGCCAGTTCGACGTCACCGCGACCCCGCTGCAGATGGCCATGGTCTCCGCGGCCATCTCCGACGGCGGCACGCTGATGAAGCCGTATCTGGTCGACCGCACCACCGACGGAAGCGGGGGCACCCTGGACAAGACCGAGCCCGCCGCGTACAGCCGGGCCATGTCGCCCGCCACCGCCGAGCAGCTGCGGTCCGCGATGCAGACGGTCGTGGAGCGGGGCACCGGCACCAGCGCGCGCATCCCCGGGGTGACGGTCGGCGGCAAGACCGGCACCGCCCAGCACGGCGAGCACAACAGCGCCAACCCGTACGCGTGGTTCGTGAGTTACGCGACTGACGGGCAAGGCCATCAGATCGCGGTCGCGGTGGTGGTCGAGGACAGCGGTGCGGCCCGCGCCGACATCTCCGGCGGCGGCCTGGCCGGGCCGATCGCCAAGTCGGTGATGAAGGCGGCGCTGGGCGAGTGAGCCGAAGGGCGCGACCCTGTCGAAAGAGAGAGCGCGCGCAGGCCTTGAGGAACGAAGGGCCGAGCACGGTCGACCGTCGACAAGGGCTGAGGCGCCCGGAGGCGAACCGAGCCGCGAAGAAAGGGGCGCGTGAGCCATACGGCCCCCGCAGGACGGCCGAGCCCTGAAAGTAGACTGTCACCGTGAGCGAGAGCCCCCAGAATGAGCCCGATGAGTTCGACGAGATCGTCGGAGCCGAGACCGACCGCGACCCCGATCTCGCCGTGATCGAGGCCGGCAGCCGGACGCTGCGGACCCAGTCGGGGCCGGCGCAGGGGGACGGCGTGCCCGCCCGCCCGGCCGACCCGGAGCTGGACCGGGCGCTGCGGGAGGTGGAGACGGAGCTCGCTGGGCGCTGGCCCGAGACCAAGCTGGACCCCTCGCTGGTGCGCGTCGAGGCGCTGATGGACGTCCTCGGCTCCCCGCAGCGTGCGTACCCCTCGATCCACATCACCGGGACGAACGGCAAGACCAGCACCGCCCGCATGATCGAGTCGCTGCTGGGCGCCTTCGAGCTGCGCACCGGCCGCTACACCAGCCCGCACGTCCAGTCGATCACCGAGCGGATCAGCCTGGACGGGGCGCCGATCTCCGCCGAGCGGTTCATCGAGACGTACCAGGACATCAAGCCGTACATCGACATGGTCGACGCCTCGCAGGAGCACCGGCTCTCGTTCTTCGAGGTGCTCACCGCCATGGCGTACGCGGCGTTCGCCGATGCGCCGGTCGATATCGCGGTGGTCGAGGTCGGCATGGGCGGCGTCTGGGACGCCACCAATGTGATCGACGCCGGGGTCGCGGTGATCATGCCGATCTCGCTCGACCACACCGACCGTCTTGGCACCACACCGGAGGAGATCGCCGCCGAGAAGTCCGGGATCGTCAAGCAGGACTCCACGGTGGTGCTGGCGCAGCAGCCGCTGGAGGCCGCGTCGGTGGTCCTCAAGCGCGCGGTCGAGGTGGACGCCACGGTCGCCCGCGAGGGCATGGAGTTCGGCGTGCTCTCCCGTGAGGTGGCGGTCGGCGGTCAGCTGCTGACCCTGCGCGGCCTCGGCGGTGAGTATCCGGAGGTCTTCCTCCCGCTGTACGGGGCCCACCAGGCGCATAACGCGGCGGTGGCGCTGGCCGCCGTGGAGGCGTTCTTCGGCGTCGGCTCGGAGCACGCCCGGGCGCTCGACCTCGAGACCGTCCGGACCGCCTTCGCCTCCGTCACCTCCCCGGGCCGCCTCGAGGTCGTGCGCCGCAGCCCGACCGTGGTCCTGGACGCCGCGCACAACCCGGCCGGCGCGCGGGCGGCGGCCGAGGCGGTCACCGAGGCGTTCGGCTTCAGCAGGCTGATCGGCGTGGTCGGCGCGAGCGGCGACAAGGATGTGCGCGGCCTCCTGGAGGCCTTTGAGCCGATCTTCGCCGAGGTGGTGATCACTCGCAACTCCACCCAGCGCGCGATGGACGCGGACGAGCTGGCCGCCATCGCCGTGGAGGTCTTCGGCGTGGACCGGGTGCAGGTCGAGCCGCGTCTTGACGACGCCCTGGAGGCGGCGATCACGCTCGCCGAGGAAGAAGGCGAGTACTCCGGCGCGGGCGTGCTGGTGGCCGGGTCGGTGATCACGGTCGGCGAGGCCCGGCTGCTCCTGGGAAAGGGCTGAAATGCGAACGCTCTGCGCGTCCACCTTGATCGGTGAATTCTTTGTGATCGGCTTCGCCGGGCTGGTGGCCATGAAGACCTCCGGTCTGTCCGCGACCACGGTGTGGACGGTCAGCGGTATCGCCATGGCGCTGTGCGTCCTGCTGTGCGGGATGCTCGGCCGCCCCGGCGCGGTGCACATCGGCTGGGCCCTGCAGATCGGCCTGGTGCTGAGCGGCACGATCGTCACCACCATGTACATCCTGGGCGCGGCCTTCGCGGCGCTGTGGTGGGCCTCGGTCCACTTCGGCCGCAAGGTCGACGAGGCCAAGGCGCGCTTCGCCGCCGCCCCTGCTGACACTGCGTAACGTGGCCGTCGTTCACCCATGTAGCCTCGGCGGCACAGCATCACCCGCATGCCACGTTCCAAAGGAGTTCTCGTAGTGACCCAGCGCACGCTCGTCCTTCTGAAGCCCGACGCCGTACGACGCGGACTGATCGGCGAGGTCCTGAGCCGCATCGAGAAGAAGGCGGGCTGGACGATCAGCGCGCTGGAGCTGCGTGAGCTCGGCCGCGACACTCTGGAGCAGCACTACGCCGAGCACGTGGGCAAGCCGTTCTACGAGCCGCTGGTGGAGTTCATGGCCTCCGGCCCGGTCGTCGCGCTGGTCGTCGAGGGTGAGCGCGTCATCGAGGGCGTACGGACGCTGGCGGGGCCGACCGACCCGATCGCCGCGGCGCCGGGCTCCATCCGTGGCGACTTCGGCACGATCGTGCGGGAGAACCTGATCCACGCCTCCGACTCCGAAGAGTCCGCCCTGCGGGAGATCAAGATTTTCTTCCCCGGGCTCGCCTGACCTTCATCGCTGACCGTTCATCACATCGTCACCCCTCCTGGCCTGGGGCGGCCGATATTGTTCGGCCGCCCTTTGGCATATGCGGGCCGATCGGGGGAACGCATCCCCGCGACACGACGTCACCATTAGCAGGGGGCGGGCCCGTGTTCTGCTGACAATGGCGGAGGACCCCCGCAGCGTGTTCGAGCGGGCGTGACTACGATGAGAGCTTCCGCGCCTCGCAGCGCACCACATCCTGCCGACCTCAAAAAGCAAACGCTTCAAGTGGGAAGGCCTGACGCATCCTCATGGGGAACAACATGTCGTTCATCGGCCGTGACATGGCTGTCGACCTCGGGACCGCCAACACGCTGGTGTACGTCAGGGGCCGCGGGATCGTCCTCAACGAGCCGTCCGTCGTCGCCATCAACACCAACACCGGTGGAATCCTCGCGGTGGGCGCCGAGGCGAAGAAGATGATCGGCCGCACCCCTGGCAACATCGTGGCCGTGCGCCCGCTCAAGGACGGCGTGATCGCCGACTTCGAGATCACCGAGCGGATGCTGCGCTACTTCATCCTGAAGATCCACAAGCGCCGCTATCTCGCCCGTCCCCGGGTCGTCGTCTGCGTGCCCTCCGGTATCACCGGCGTCGAGCGCCGCGCCGTCATCGAGGCATCCACCCAGGCGGGCGCCCGCCAGGTGCACATCATCGAGGAGCCCATGGCCGCCGCCATCGGCTCCGGCCTCCCCGTCCACGAGGCCACCGGCAACATGGTCGTGGACATCGGCGGCGGCACCACCGAGGTCGCGGTCATCTCGCTCGGCGGAATCGTCACCGCACAGTCCATCCGGGTGGCGGGCGACGAGCTGGACAACGCGATCATCCAGCACATCAAGAAGGAGTACAGCCTTCTGCTCGGCGAACGCACCGCCGAGAACATCAAGATCACGATCGGCTCCGCCTTCGAGGGCAAGGAGGAGGAGCACACCGAGATCCGCGGCCGTGACCTGGTCAGCGGCCTCCCCAAGACCGTTGTGATCTCCGCCGCCGAGGTCCGCAAGGCCATGGAGGAGCCGGTCAACGCGATCGTCGACGCGGTCAAGACCACGCTCGACAAGTGCCCGCCCGAGCTGTCGGGTGACGTCATGGACCGTGGCATCGTGCTCACCGGCGGCGGCGCCCTGCTGCGCGGCCTCGACCAGCGGCTGCGCCAGGAGACCGGTATGCCGATCCACATCGCCGAGGACCCGCTGGACTCGGTCGCGCTCGGCTCCGGCAAATGCGTCGAGGAGTTCGAGGCGCTGCAGCAGGTGCTGGACGCCCAGCCCCGCAGATGACGATCCGGTGAATCCGCCGTACGGGGGGCCGACTTCCCGTACGGCGGAGCGGCGGTTCACTGATATACAGGCATATGGCTCCCCATGACCGGCAGCCGCTGAGAAAACACAACAAAGCCGTAGCCGGTCCGACTCCGACGAGGAAGGCACGTCGCCGCACGTGAGGGACACACGAGAGAGCCGGCTGCTCCTGGTGCTGCTGGTCGCCATCGCGTTCGCACTGATCACGGTGGATATCCGCGGCGGCGAGGATTCGCCCCTCGACGGCGCCCGCCAGGCTGCCGCGTCCGTCTTCGGGCCGGTTGAGGAAGGGGTCGCCTCCGCGGTCGACCCGATCGGCAACGCCGTGTCGGCCGTACGGGACTCCGACGAGCGGCACGACCGGATCAGCGCACTGGAGCGGGAGAACGCCGAGCTCAAGCAGCGGCTCGGCAGCGATGCCCGCAACCGCGCCCGCGTCGTCGAGCTGGACAAGCTGCGCAAGACCGCGGGCGCCGGCCAGTACGGCGTCAAGGGCGCCCAGGTCATCGCCATAGGAGCGGCCCAGGGCTTCTCCTGGACCGTCACCGTCGACGTGGGCAGCAAGGACGGCATCCGCCGCGATATGACCGTCATCAACGGCGACGGCCTGGTCGGCCGGGTCACCACCGTCGGCCCGTCGACCGCCACCGTGGTGCTGGCCATCGACCCGGACTTCACCGTCGGCACCCGCATGGAGAAGTCCGGCGAGCTCGGCTTCGCCAACGGCCAGGGCGACCGCTCGCTGCGCGTCCAGCTCCTCAACGGCAAGGCCAAGATCAAGAAGGGCGACCGGCTCGTTACCTTCGGCTCCCGCGCCAACAAGCCGTTCGTGCCCGGCGTTCCGGTCGGCGAGGTGGTCCGCGTCGACCCCTCGGGCGGCGATCTGACCCGCACCCTGGTGGTACGCCCGTACGTGGGCTTCACCAAGCTCGACATCGTGGGCGTCGTCGTCGAACCGCCGCGCGAGAACCCGCGGGACACCGTGCTGCCGCCCAAGCCCGCCAAGCCCAAGCCGGCGCCCACGGTCACCGTCACGGTCAAACCGTCCTCGTCGCCGAGCGCCTCCGCCAACAGGAGCTGACCGATGCTGCGTCTGAACCGGGTCCTGCTGTCGACCCTTCTCGTGGTCATCGCCCTCGTCGTCCAGGTCTGCGTACTCGCCCGGCTCCAGCTGCCCGGCGCGGTCCCCGATCTGCTGCTGCTCGTCGTCCTCGGCCTCGCGCTCGTCTACGGCCACACCGGCGGCGCGCTCATCGGCTTCGGCGCGGGCCTACTCGCCGACCTCGCCCCGCCCGCCGATCACGCGGCCGGGCGCTACGCCCTGGTGCTGTGCGTCATCGGCTATCTGGCGGGCCTCGCCAAGCCCGAGACCGGCCAGCTGAGGTCGGCCACCGGGCCGATGCTGGTGGTCGTCGCGGCGGCCATCGGCAGCACGCTGCTGTACGCGGGCGTCGGCCAGCTCGTCGGCGACGACGCCGCCCGCCATGCGGGCCTGAGCAAGCTGCTGTTCACCGCGGCGCTGTACGACCTGCTGCTGGCGCCGTTCACGGTGCCGCTGATCATGGGGATGGCCAGAAAGAGCGAGAACGACCCGATGGCCGACTCCTCCGGCGGCTCCCGCATCGGCAGCCAGCGCGGTGGCCTCCTGATGAAGGCCGCCAACCGGGGGACGGGACGCCTCAAGGGGGTCAAGCGCCTGTGAGGCCGCGTTCTTTCGGGGGACGACGCCCCCGGCATGACAACCAGTGGGGGCTGCCGCTGTGAGCAACATCCCCGAGACCGGGCGGACGCCGCGCGTCACCATCCGGCTCGTCGCCATCCAGATCCTCGTCTTCTCGCTGCTGCTCACGCTCGGCGGCCGCCTCTGGTACCTCCAGATCCGCAACGGCGACGAATACACCGCCGAAGCCGCCAACAACCACGTCCAGCAGGTCGTCCACCCCGCCGTACGCGGCTCGATACTGGACGCCCGCGGGGTGCCGCTCGCCGACAACGAGACCCGTCTGGTCGTCTCCGCCAGCCGCACCGAGCTGATGAAGATGAAGGACGACGGGAAGGCCGTCCTCACCCGCCTGGCGGGCGTCCTGGACATGAAGCCCAAGGACGTCATGGACAAGGTCCGGCTGTGCGACGCCAAGACGCCCCAGCCCTGCTGGAACGGTTCGCCCTACCAGCCCATCCCCATCACCGACGAGGCCAGCGCCAAGCAGGCCCTGCAGATCCGCGAGCGCGAAGAGGACTTCCCCGGGATAAGCGCGGAGCCCACCGCCGTGCGCCGCTACGCCGCTCCCGGCGACGCCAACGCCGCCCAGGTGCTCGGCTATCTCTCCCCGGTCACCGACGAGGAGATCAAGAAGGCCGAGGACAGCCATTCGCCGCTGCTCCGCTCCGACCAGATCGGCCGCAACGGCCTGGAGCGCGAGTACGACGACGAGCTGCGCGGCAAGGCCGGGGTGACCCGCTACGAGGTCGACAACCTCGGCCGGGTCATCGGCCAGGCCGAGAGCCAGAAGGCCCAGCCCGGCGCCAACGTCGTCACCAGCATCGACGCCCGGGTGCAGGCCGTGGCCGAGAAGGAGCTGGCCCAGGCGATGAAGGACGCCCGCAAGGAGATGGACCGGAACACCGGCCGCAAGTACGAGGCGGACGCGGGCGCGGTCGTGGTCATGGAGGCGAAGACGGGCCGGGTGGTCGCGATGGCCTCCAACCCGTCGTACGACCCCAACGCCTGGGTCGGCGGTATCTCCGGCAAGGACTACAAGAAGCTCACCGGCAAGAGCTCCAACTATCCGCTGCTGAACCGGGCGATCCAGGGCCAGTCGGCCCCCGGCTCGATCTTCAAGGTGGTCCCGACCACGGCGGCGGTCAACGCCGGCTACCCCTTCGACGGCAACTACAACTGCAGCAGCTCCTTCAACATCGGCGGCCAGGTCTTCAAGAACTTCGAGTCGAGGGGCTACGGCCCGATCAGCCTCGGCCGGGCGCTCGAGGTCTCCTGCGACACCGTGTTCTACGACCTCTCGTACAAGCAGTGGCAGAAGGACGGCGGCAACAAGCCCAAGAAGCACCCGGCGGACTGGTTCTACAAGACCGCCCACCAGTTCGGCCTCGGCAAGGAGACCGGCATCGACCTCCCCAACGAGGTCACCGGCCGGATCCCGGACCGCCAGTGGAAGAAGGACTACTGGAAGGCCAACAAGAACGCCTGGTGCAAGTACGGCAAGAAGAGCGGGAACTACGGCCAGCGGATCGCCTACGAGAACTGCCTCGAAGGCATGAAGATGCGCGCTGGTGACTCCGTGAACTACTCCATCGGCCAGGGCGACACGCTCGTCACCCCGATCCAGATGGCCACCATCTACGCCGCGATCAGCAACGGCGGCACGCTCCACGACCCGACCATCGGCAAGGCGATCGTCAGCGCCGACGGCAAGAAGGTCCAGCAGATCAAGCCCAAGTCGCACGGCAAGCTGCCGATGACCCAGGGCACGCGCGGCAAGATAGACAAGGCCCTCGCGGGAGTCGCGACCCGCGGCACCGCCGCCTGGCGATTCGGCGGCTGGCCGCAGGACAAGATCCCGATGCACGCCAAGACAGGTACGGCCGAGGTCTACGGCAAGCAGACGACCTCGTGGTTCGCGACGTACACCAAGGACTACTCGATCGTCATGACGATCTCCCAGGGTGGTACCGGCTCCGGCGCCTCCGGCCCCGCCGTGCGCAACATCTACAACGCGCTCTACGGGGTGAACGCCAAGGGCGGTATCGACAACAAGAAGGCGCTGCTGCCCCGGCCCCAGGCGACCCTGCCCAAGATCGACTCTGATGGCACCATCCAGGCACAGCCGCTGGGCAAGCCGATCGAGGTGGTCGGAAGGCGGGAGCAGCTGTCATGAGTGCGTCCACGCATACGTACACCACGCGGCGGTTCACCCCCGAGCGCGGCACTTGGGGCAAGCTCATGGCGCGCGACTCGATGGTGCGCCGACTGGACTGGATACTGCTGTTCGCCGCGCTCGCCCTGTCCGCCATCGGCTCCGTTCTCGTCTACTCCGCCACCCGCAACCGCACCGAGCTCAACCAGGGCGACCCGTACTACTTCCTGATCCGGCACACCATGAACACCGGTATCGGGCTGGTCCTCGCGATCGCCACGATCTGGCTCGGCCACCGCACGCTGCGCGGGGCCGTGCCCGTGCTGTACGCGCTGTCCGTGGTGCTCGTCCTCGCCGTTCTCACCCCGCTCGGCTCGACCATCAACGGCGCGCACGCCTGGATCGTGATCGGCGGCGGCTTCTCCCTCCAGCCGTCCGAGTTCGCCAAGATCACCATCATTCTGGGGATGGCGATGCTGCTGGCGGCGCGCGTGGACGCGGGGGACCGGGTCCACCCGGACCACCGCACCGTCGTCCAGGCCCTCGGGCTGGCCACGCTGCCCATAGCGATCGTGCTGCTGATGCCGGACCTCGGCTCGGTGATGGTGATGGCGGTCATCGTGCTCGCCGTGCTGCTCTCCTCCGGCGCCTCCAACCGCTGGGTGGTGGGGCTGATCGGCGCGGCCGTCATCGGCGCGGTCCTCATCTGGCAGCTCGGAGTGCTCGACCAGTACCAGATCGACCGCTTCGCCGCCTTCGCCAACCCGGCCCTCGACCCGGCCGGCGTCGGCTACAACACCAACCAGGCGCGGATCGCGATCGGCTCGGGCGGCCTCACCGGCAAGGGGCTGTTCCACGGCACCCAGACCACCGGCCAGTTCGTGCCCGAGCAGCAGACCGACTTCGTCTTCACGGTCGCGGGGGAGGAGCTGGGCTTCCTCGGCGCGGGCCTGATCATCGTGCTGCTGGGCGTCGTGCTGTGGCGCGCCTGCCGGATCGCGCGGGACACCTCCGAGCTGTACGGCACGGTCGTCGCAGCCGGGATCATCGCCTGGTTCGCTTTCCAGGCGTTCGAGAACATCGGCATGACGCTGGGCATCATGCCGGTGGCCGGTCTGCCGCTGCCGTTCGTCTCGTACGGCGGGTCGTCGATGTTCGCCGTGTGGATAGCGGTCGGTCTGCTGCAGTCGATCCGGGTGCAGCGCCCCGTATCGGCCTGACGTCCGGGGGCTGCCCTCAAACGCCGCACGGCAGTACATTCACGTCATGGCGGACACGGTGCGTGAGATCGAGCGTAAGTACGAGGCTCCCGAAGACGGCCGGCTCCCCGACGTGACCGGGGTCGCCGACGTCGCCGGGGTCGTGGACAAGGGCGTGGCCACTTTGGACGCCACGTACTACGACACCGTCGACCAGCGGCTCGCGGCGGACGGCATCACGCTGCGCCGCCGCACCGGCGGCAGCGACGCCGGATGGCACCTCAAGCTGCCGGCCGGACCGGACGCCCGCGACGAGATCCGCACCCCGCTGTCGGAGACGCTGCCCGCCGAGCTCGCGGCCCTCGTCCGCTCCCGCGTCCACGACCAGGCGCTCGTACCGCTGGTCCGCCTGGTGTCCGAACGGAACGTCAGACACCTCGTGGACGCCGATGGCGCCCTGCTCGCCGAGCTGTCCGCCGACCATGTCACGGCGCGCCGGCTGACCCCGGAGCCGGGCGATCCGGTGGAGTGGACGGAGGTCGAGACGGAGCTCGCCCCGGGCGGCGACCCGGCGTTCCTCGACGCGCTCGAGTCGCAGCTGACGGAGGCGGGGCTGCGCCGGTCGGCTGCCCCGTCCAAGCTGGCCAGGGCGCTGGCCGAGACGGGCGCGGCCATCAAGGCGGGCAAGGGGGTCGAGGCCGGCAAGGCGGGCGAGGCGGGCAAGGCGGGTAAGCAGGGGAAGAAGGCCGGCGAGCCCACGGCGGGCGATGTGGTCCTCGCCTACGTCCGCGCCCAGACCGCCGCCATCGTCTCGCTCGACCCCGCCGTACGCCTGGACGTGCCGGACTCCGTGCACCGTATGCGCGTCGCCACCCGCCGGCTGCGCAGCTGCTTCCGTTCGTACCGCAAGGTCTTGGACCGAGCCGTCACGGACCCCATCGGCGACGAGCTGAAGTGGCTGGCCGGCGAGCTGGGCATCGACCGCGACCGGGAAGTGCTCACCGCCCGGCTCGGGGAGCGGCTCGCCGAGCTCCCGGACGAGCTGCGCACCGGCCCCCTGTCCGAGCGGCTGAGCACCTGGTCGCGGACGAGCCGCCGCGGCTCGCGCGAGCGGCTGATCGGCGTGCTCGACGGCGAGCGCCACCTCGCCCTGCTCACCACCCTGGACGCGCTGTCCGCCACTCCGCCGCTGCGGCCCGCCGCGGCCCGGCCGGCCGAGGACGTGATCCTCGCGGCCGTGCTGCGCGACTACGAACGGCTCGCCGCCCTCGTCACCACCGCCCTCGCCGCTCCCCCCGGACACGACCGGGACATCACCATGCACGACGCCCGTAAGAAGGCCAAGCGCGCCCGCTACGCCGCCGAGGCTGCCCGCCCCGCGCTCGGCAAGCCCGCGAAGGCGTTCGCGGGTCTGATGACCGACCTTCAGGATCTGCTCGGCGACCACCAGGACAGCTGCGTCGCGCGCGACGCGCTGCGCGAGCTGGCCGAGCAGGCACACGCCGCCGGGGAGCGGGACTTCACCTTCGGTGTCATGTACGGGCGGGAGGAGGCGCTGGCCGCCCGGCGGGAGGCGGAGCTGCCCGCGCTGTGGGCCGAGGTCTCGCGCGAGGAGCACCGGGCGGCGCTGCGGCCGTGATACATGGGTATGGCCAAAGGGGCCGGAAGGGCCGGAAAGGGGCCGCTATGAGCGGCGTCAAGGGTGTCCGCCGGGCGGGTTAGGCTTGAGGGTCACCCTTGCCAGCTCACGAAGGTCTCCCGGATGTCTGTCGAGTCGGTCTTTCCGCAGCTCGAGGCCCTGCTCCCGCATGTGCAGAAGCCGATCCAGTACGTAGGCGGGGAGTTGAACTCCACCGTCAAAACCTGGGACGACTGCGACGTCCGCTGGGCGCTCATGTACCCGGACGCGTACGAGGTCGGTCTGCCCAACCAGGGCGTCATGATCCTTTACGAGGTGCTGAACGAGCGCGAGGGCGTGCTCGCCGAGCGCACGTACAGCGTCTGGCCGGACCTGGAAGCCCTGATGCGTGAGCACAAGGTGCCGCAGTTCACCGTCGACTCGCACCGCCCGGTCGGGGCGTTCGACCTCTTCGGGCTCTCCTTCTCCACCGAGCTCGGCTACACCAACATGCTCACCGCGCTCGACCTGGCCGGGATCCCGCTCGTCGCCGCGGAGCGCGGCGACGACCACCCCATCGTGGTCGCGGGCGGCCACGCGGCGTTCAACCCCGAGCCGATCGCGGACTTCATCGACTGCGCGGTGATCGGCGACGGTGAGCAGGCCGTCCTGGAGATGACCGAGATCGTCCGCGCCTGGAAGGCCGAGGGCCGCCCCGGCGGCCGGGACGAGGTGCTGTTCCGCCTCGCCCGCACCGGCGGGGTCTATGTGCCCAGGTTCTACGACGTGGAGTACCTGGCCGACGGCCGGATCTCCCGCGTCGTGCCGAACCGCTCCGGTGTGCCGTGGCGGGTGTCCAAGCACACCGTGATGGACCTGGACGAATGGCCGTACCCCAAGCAGCCGCTGGTGCCGCTCGCCGAGACGGTCCATGAGCGGATGTCCGTCGAGATCTTCCGCGGCTGCACACGCGGCTGCCGCTTCTGCCAGGCGGGCATGATCACCCGCCCGGTGCGCGAGCGGTCGATCACCGGCATCGGCGAGATGGTCGACCGCGGCCTCAAGGCCACCGGCTTCGAGGAGGTCGGCCTGCTGTCCCTGTCCTCGGCGGACCACACCGAGATCGGCGACATCGCCAAGGGCCTGGCCGACCGCTACCAGGAAGACAAGATCGGCCTGTCGCTCCCGTCGACCCGGGTGGACGCCTTCAACATCGACCTCGCCAACGAGCTCACCCGTAACGGGCGACGCTCCGGCCTCACCTTCGCCCCCGAGGGCGGCAGTGAGCGCATCCGCAAGGTCATCAACAAGATGGTCTCCGAGGACGACCTGATCAGGACCGTCGCCACCGCGTACGGCAACGGCTGGCGGCAGGTGAAGCTCTACTTCATGTGCGGTCTGCCGACCGAGACCGACGAGGACGTGCTGCAGATCGCCGACATGGCGACGAAGGTCATCGCCAAGGGCCGCGAGGTCTCCGGCCAGAACGACATCCGCTGCACCGTCTCGATCGGCGGCTTCGTCCCCAAGCCGCACACCCCCTTCCAGTGGGCGCCGCAGCTCAGCGCCGAGGAGACGGACGCGCGCCTGGAGAAGCTGCGCGAGAAGATCCGCGGCGACAAGAAGTACGGCCGCTCCATCGGCTTCCGCTACCACGACGGCAAGCCGGGCATCGTCGAGGGCCTGCTCTCCCGCGGCGACCGCCGGATCGGCGCGGTCATCCGCGCCGTCTACGAGGACGGCGGCCGCTTCGACGGCTGGCGCGAGCACTTCAGCTACGACCGCTGGATGGAGTGCGCCGAGCGGACGCTGCCCGAGTTCGGCGTGGACGTCGACTGGTACACCACCCGCGAGCGCGGCTACGAAGAGGTCCTGCCCTGGGACCACCTGGACTCCGGTCTCGACAAGGACTGGCTCTGGGAGGACTGGCAGGACTCGCTCGACGAGACCGAGGTCGACGACTGCCGCTGGACCCCGTGCTTCGACTGCGGCGTCTGCCCGCAGATGGACACCCAGATCCAGATCGGACCGACCGGCAGGAAGCTGCTGCCGCTGTCGGTCGTCAAGTAACCCACGGCCCGACAAGTACGCTGGAAGAGGCACGGGCCGCGCCACCCGCTCGGGTGAGCGGCCCGCCCACCGGCGCCGGACAGCCTGTTCGGACAGCCGTCTGTCCGGACAGCCGTCAGACAGCAAGGAGAAGGACCCCTGGGCAAGCGACAGCCCGAAGGCCCGCCGCCCGCACCCGCGGTGCAGCGCATCCGTTTGCGCTACACCAAGCGCGGCCGCCTCCGGTTCACCAGCCACCGCGACTTCCAGCGCGCCTTCGAGCGGGCGCTGCGCCGCGCCGAGGTGCCCATGGCGTACTCGGCGGGGTTCACCCCGCACCCCAAGGTGTCGTACGCCAATGCCGCACCCACCGGCACGGGCAGTGAGGCCGAGTACCTGGAGATCCAGCTCACCGAGGCGCGCGACCCCGAGGGGCTGCGCGGGCTCCTCGACGAGTCGCTGCCCCCCGGGCTCGACGTCATCGACGCCGTCGAGGCCCATACGTCGAATCTGGCCGAGCGGCTGCAGGCCTCCGTCTGGGAGATCCGGCTCGAGGGAGTCGACCCGGACGAGGCCGAACGTGCCGTCGCCGCCTTCCTCGTGGCCGAAACGGTCCAGGTCGAGCGCAGGACGAAAAATGGGTTGCGGTCCTTCGACGCGCGTGGCGCGGTGGCCCGGCTCGAGGCCCTTACGGCCCCGGTCGATAGGCCGGGGGACCCTGCCTGTGCGATACTGCGGCTGGTGGTACGGCATCTGACACCTGCCGTGCGACCCGACGACGTCCTGTCCGGTCTCCGCGCTACGGCCGACCTGGCGCCGCCGGTCCCCGCAGCGGTGACCAGGCTGGCGCAGGGGCTGCTCGATG
Source organism: Streptomyces sp. NPDC000941 (assembly GCF_053599555.1). Taxonomy (NCBI): domain Bacteria; kingdom Bacillati; phylum Actinomycetota; class Actinomycetes; order Kitasatosporales; family Streptomycetaceae; genus Streptomyces; species Streptomyces sp. NPDC000941. The sequence goes on along the minus strand of NZ_JBSFMM010000088.1, from coordinate 23,985 downwards.
AGGAGTCCGGCACGGTGACCGACCCGCTCGCGCCCGATCGCGAGGCAGTCTTGGCCGCCCCACCCACGGCCGCCGGGCTGACCGCCGCGATGGCGCCGGAAGGTTCCGCGTAGGACCGCCGTCGACGCGCCGCCGATGCACCAGGGAGCCACCCGGGTCCGGCAGGCGCACTGACCAGGAGACTTTCGCCGGTCCCGGCATTTCCGGTCCCGGCGAGTGAGACGACAGCTCCCGTGCGGCGCCCGCGCCGCGGGCGGCGGCAATCGCGCACAGCGCGGATTGCGGCCGTACGCAGACGCGGCGCCCGGGAGCGTGACGGGAGAAACGCCCGCATGCTCGAGCCTATTGAGCCGATCGAACCTATCCAGCCTCTGGGACAGCCCGCTCAGCGTGCCGTCGCGCCCAGGGACACCACGGAGAACAACACGCCCAGCGACACCCTGCCGCCGCGCCGCCGCCGCGCGGCCTCCCGGCCGGCCGGCCCGCCCGCGGGGATGCTGAGCGACGAGGCGGCCCAGACCGCCACTCCGGCCATACCGGCCGCCCAGTCCACCGACCTCGAGAGCGTGTCGGCCGAGGCTGCGTCGGCCTCGGCGGAGGAGCCGGTGCCCGCGCCGCGTACGCGCCGTCGTGCGACCCGTAAGGCGACTGCTCCGGCGGGTTCGCCGGAGACGGCCGAGACGGTGGTTTCGGCCGCCGAGTCCGCTTCCGCCGCCGAGGACGCCACACCGGCGGACGCCACACCGGCCGAGGAGCCGGTGCCCGCGCCGCGTACGCGCCGTCGGACGACGCGCAAGGCCACCGCCCCGGCGGGTTTGCCGGAGACGGCTGAAAACGGCGCCGCGGGCGCCGAGGTGGCTGACGCCGAGGTCGCGGAGGAGGCCGCCGCGCCGGCGCGCAAGCGTCGCCGTGCGACCCGCCAGACGTCCGCTCCGGCGGGTGCGCCGGAGGCCGCTGAGACCGTTGTCGCCGCCGAGGCCGCTGACGTGTCGGACGAGGCGGACGAGGCGGCTGTTGAGCAGCCTGCCGAGTCCGCTGAGACTGCCGAGGCCGCGGCACCGGCGCGCAAGCGTCGCCGTGCGACCCGCCAGACGTCCGCTCCGGCGGGTGCGCCGGAGGCGGCCGAGCCCGTTGTCGCCGCCGAGGCCGCTGACGCGAGCGACGAGAGTGCTGAAGCCTCCGAGGCCGACGAGGCTGTGGCGCCGGTCGGCCGACGTCGTCGGGTGACGCGTAAGGCGTCCGCCCCGGCGGAAGAGACCGCCGCCCAGCCCACCGAGATCCCCGAGACCGCTGGCGTCGCCGCCGAGGCGGCGGAAGAGGCCGCGCCCGCGCGGCGTACCCGCCGGCGTGCGACGCGTAAGGCGACCGCGGCTGCGGGCTCGACCGAGTCCGAGGCCCCGGAGGTGACCGCCGTGGCCGAGACCTCCGCCACACCGGCCGACGAGACCGCCACCGACCAGAGCGCCGCCGGTGACGCCGCCGCGGAGCAGCCCGCCGAGGCCGCGCCGCGCGCCCGTACCCGCCGCCGGGCGACCCGCGCGGCGGCCGCAGCCACCGCCGACGAGCAGGCCGAAGCCCCGCAGGCCGAGGCTCCGCAGGCTGCCGAAGAGGCCGAGCCGGAGGCTCCGGCCAGGGGGCGGCGCCGGGCCGTACGGCCGCCGACGGCCGTGTTCCAGGCGCCGGTGTTCACCGAGCCGGTGTTCCAGACGCCGGAGAGCGCGGCCCTGGCCGCCGCCGCGGCCGCCGAAGAGGCGGACGAAGCGGATGAGACGGACGAGACCGAGGACGCGGGAGCGTTCGGGATCGCCGAGCCGCCGGCGCCCACCAGCGGTGCGCGCCGCCGTCGCCGTCGCCGCGGCGAGGCGTTTGACGACCAGGCCGCGCAGGCCCCCCAGGCCCCCCAGGCCCCCCAGGCCCCCCAGGCCGAGCAGGCCGAGGCCGAGGAGACGGCCGAGACCGCCGAGGAGGCCGAGCTCGCGGAGGGCGAGCACGGCGACGAGGAGTCGGGCGAGCGCACGTCCCGCCGCCGTCGCCGTGGCGGTCGGCGCCGCCGCCGGGGCGAGGCCGCGGACGCCGAGAGCGCCGAGGGCGAGACCGGCGAGCGCTACGAGGACGAGCACCCGGGCGAGGGTGCGGACGAGCAGACCGCCGGCGAGGCCGAGGAGGCCGACGAGGACGACGAGACGGCCGGCGCCGGGGGCTCCAGCAGCAGCCGTCGCCGTCGGCGCCGCCGCCGGCGCAGCGGGGACGCCGCCGAGGCCGAGGCGGGCGACGACCCGGAGCGTACGGTCGTCAAGATCCGCGAGCCGCGGGAGCGGCGCGCGAAGGAGACCGAGTCCGGCGCCGACGAGGTGCAGTCGATCAAGGGGTCGACGCGGCTCGAGGCGAAGAAGCAGCGCCGCCGCGAGGGCCGTGAGCAGGGCCGCCGCCGGGTGCCGATCATCACGGAGGCCGAGTTCCTGGCCCGCCGTGAGGCGGTCGAGCGGGTGATGGTCGTCCGGCAGAACGGCGAGCGCACCCAGATCGGCGTGATGGAGGACAACGTCCTCGTCGAGCACTTCGTCAACAAGGAACAGTCGAACAGCTACGTCGGCAACGTCTACCTGGGCAAGGTGCAGAACGTCCTGCCGTCGATGGAGGCCGCCTTCGTCGACATCGGCAAGGGCCGTAACGCCGTCCTCTACGCGGGCGAGGTCAACTTCGAGGCGCTGGGTCTTGCCAACGGCCCGCGCCGTATCGAGACCGCCCTCAAGTCCGGCCAGTCCGTTCTGGTGCAGGTCACCAAGGACCCGATCGGCCACAAGGGCGCCCGGCTGACCAGCCAGGTCTCCCTGCCCGGCCGTTACCTGGTGTACGTGCCCGAGGGCTCGATGACCGGCATCAGCCGCAAGCTGCCGGACACCGAGCGCGCGCGCCTGAAGCAGATCCTCAAGAAGATCGTCCCCGAGGACGCGGGCGTCATCGTCCGCACCGCGGCCGAGGGCGCGAGCGAGGACGAGCTGTTCCGCGACGTCCAGCGGCTCCAGGCGCAGTGGGAGGAGATCCAGAAGAAGGCGAAGAACGGCGGCGCCCCCACGCTGCTGTACGGCGAGCCGGACATGACCGTCCGGGTCGTCCGCGACATCTTCAACGAGGACTTCTCCAAGGTCATCGTGAGCGGTGACGGCGCCTGGGACACGATCCACGGATACGTCTCACATGTCGCGCCGGACCTCGCGGACCGGCTCCAGAAGTGGACGTCGGACGTCGACGTGTTCGCCACGTACCGGATCGACGAGCAGCTGATGAAGGCGCTGGACCGCAAGGTCTGGCTGCCCAGCGGCGGCTCCCTGGTGATCGACCGGACCGAGGCGATGGTCGTGGTCGACGTCAACACCGGCAAGTTCACCGGCCAGGGCGGCAACCTGGAGGAGACGGTCACCAGGAACAACCTGGAGGCGGCCGAGGAGATCGTGCGCCAGCTGCGGCTGCGCGACCTCGGCGGCATCATCGTGATCGACTTCATCGACATGGTGCTGGAGTCCAACCGGGACCTGGTGCTGCGGCGCCTGCTGGAGTGCCTGGGCCGGGACCGTACGAAGCACCAGGTGGCGGAGGTCACCTCGCTCGGCCTGGTCCAGATGACCCGTAAGCGGGTCGGCCAGGGCCTGCTGGAGTCCTTCTCCGAGCCCTGTGTGCACTGCAACGGCCGTGGTCTGATCGTCCACATGGACCAGCCGACGGCGGTCGGCGGCGGTGGCGGCAAGCGCAAGAAGAAGAAGGGTGCCGCCGGCCACCTGGCCGAGCCCGAGCAGGCCCCGGAGACCGCCGAGGTCGTGGAGGCCGCCGTGGCGGCCGTGGTCGAGGCCGAGCCGGAGACGGTGGCCGAGGCCGCCCACGAGGCCGCCGAGCACAAGACCATGCCGGAGCCGGTGACCTTCGCCGCCGACGAGGAGCTGTACAGCAGCGCCGCGGAGGCCGAGGCCGCCGCCACGCGTGGCCGTACGCGCCGCCGGGCGACCCGGAAGGTGACGGCCCCCGCGGGCGCCCCGAAGGCCGCGGAGCGGCCGGAGGCGGCCGTGGTGGTCCTGCCGGCCGAGGAGCCCAAGGAAGCCCCGGCCCCGGCGGAGGAGCCGAAGGCCGAGGCCGAGCCGGTCGCGGCGCCGGAGCCGGTGTCCGCGCCTCGTGCGCGCCGCCGGGTGACCCGTAAGGTGACCGCTCCCGCGGGCTCGCCGTCGGGCTCCGAGGAGGCGGCCGTGGTGGTCGTCAGCGCGGCCGCCCAGGACTCGGCGCCGGAGTCGGCACCGGAGCCGGTGGCGGTCGAGCCCGAGACGGTGGCCGAAGCTCCTGAGGCGGCTTCCGAGGCCGCGGTGGAGCCGGAGGAGGCGGCAGCCCCGGCGCCGGCGAAGAAGACGGCCCGCAAGGCCGCCAAGAAGGCGCCGGCGAAGAAGGCGGCGGCCAAGAAGACGGCCGCGAAGAAGACGACCGCCAAGAAGACCGCCGCGAAGAAGACGACGGCAAAGAAGGCGGCGGCCAAGAAGACCGCGGCGGCGGAGCAGCAGACGCCGTCCTCGGTCACGGCCTCCACCGAGGACTGAGCACGCCGGACCGGGGCCGGGGCGCCGGGGGTGTGCACCGACACACGGTGTACACCCCCGCCCCGGCCCCGGTTTGACCCCCTGGTCCCGGCCCCGTAATCTTGACCGTCGGCGTTTGTGCGCCAACCCCCTGAGCAAATCCCTCCCGCTCTGTCGGGAGAGGCCGCTCGCCGTTGCCTGGGCATTCCCACGTGGAGACGCGTGGCGCTGCGAGGTGATCGGTGAACCACGGACCCTGCGGGTCGGTGGGGAGCGGCTGGCATCAGAGGTCCCGATTACTAGCGAGAGAGTGAGAACCGCGTGTACGCAATCGTGCGCACCGGCGGCCGCCAGCAGAAGGTGGCCGTGGGCGACGTCATTGAGGTCGACCGTCTGTCCAGCAGCAAGGTCGGCGACACTGTCGAGCTCTCGACTCTGCTCGTTGTCGACGGCGACGCCGTGACCAGCGACCCGTGGGTGCTGGCCGGGGTCAAGGTGCGGGCCGAGGTTGTGGACCACCACAAGGGCGCCAAGATCGACATCCTGAAGTACAAGAACAAGACCGGCTACCGCAAGCGGATCGGCCACCGTCAGCTGCACACCGCGCTGAAGGTCACCAGCATCGACGCGGCTGCGAAGTAAGGGACTGAGGAGAGATGGCACACAAGAAGGGCGCATCGTCCACCCGGAACGGTCGCGACTCCAACGCCCAGCGGCTCGGCGTCAAGCGCTTCGGCGGCCAGGTCGTCAACGCGGGTGAGATCCTGGTCCGCCAGCGCGGCACGCACTTCCACCCGGGCACGGGCGTCGGCCGTGGTGGCGACGACACGCTGTTCGCGCTGGCCGCCGGTGCGGTGCAGTTCGGCACCGCGCGTGGCCGCAAGGTTGTGAACATCGTTCCGGTCGCTGAGTAATCAGCCCGGGGCGACACCACACACCTTTCCGAGGGCGGACCGCTTTTCCCCGTGACGGGGAAGAGGGTCCGCCCTCGGTGCGTTACGCCTAAGACATTCCGTACGTAAGACGTTCGGTACGTAGCTAATTTGGAGGCACAGCGTCATGACCACCTTCGTGGACCGCGTCGAGCTGCACGTCGCCGCGGGTAACGGAGGCCACGGCTGCGCCTCCGTGCATCGCGAGAAGTTCAAGCCGCTCGGCGGCCCGGACGGCGGCAACGGCGGCCGTGGCGGCGATGTGATCCTGGTCGTCGACCAGTCGGTCACCACGCTGCTCGACTATCACCACAGCCCGCACCGCAAGGCCACCAACGGCAAACCGGGCGAGGGCGGCAACCGCTCCGGCAAGGACGGCACGGACCTGGTCCTGCCCGTCCCGGACGGCACCGTCGTCCTCGACACGCAGGGCAACGTCCTGGCCGACCTGGTCGGGGAGGGCACCACCTTCGTCGCCGCCCAGGGCGGCCGCGGCGGCCTCGGCAACGCCGCGCTGGCCTCGGCCCGCCGCAAGGCCCCCGGCTTCGCGCTGCTGGGCGAGCCGGGCCATGCCGGGGATGTGCTCTTGGAGCTCAAGACCGTCGCGGACGTGGCGCTGGTGGGCTATCCGAGCGCCGGCAAGTCCTCGCTGATCTCGGTGCTCTCGGCCGCCAAGCCGAAGATCGCCGACTATCCCTTCACCACCCTGGTGCCCAACCTCGGCGTGGTGACGGCCGGCTCGACCGTCTACACCATCGCCGATGTGCCGGGCCTGATCCCGGGCGCCAGCCAGGGCAAGGGGCTGGGCCTGGAGTTTCTGCGCCATGTCGAGCGCTGCTCGGTGCTCGTCCACGTCCTGGACACGGCGGCGCTGGAGTCCGAGCGCGACCCGCTGACCGACCTCGACGTCATCGAGGCGGAGCTGAGGGAGTACGGCGGCCTCGAGAACCGGCCGCGGCTGGTCGCGCTCAACAAGGTCGACGTCCCCGACGGCCAGGACCTCTCCGACATCATCCGGCCGGACCTGGAGGCCCGCGGCTACCAGGTCTTCGAGGTGTCGGCGGTCTCCCGGCACGGCCTCAAGGAGCTCTCGTTCGCCCTGGCGAAGATCGTCGGGGACGCGCGGGCCGCCAAGCCCAAGGAGGAGGCGACCCGTATCGTCATCCGCCCGAAGGCCGTGGACGACGCGGGCTTCAAGGTCGTCGCCGAGGACGGCTTCTACCGGGTGGTGGGCGAGAAGCCCGAGCGCTGGGTCCGCCAGACCGACTTCAACATCGACGAGGCCGTCGGCTACCTCGCCGACCGGCTGGCCCGGCTGGGCGTCGAGGAGGCACTGGTGAAGGCCGGGGCGCGGGCGGGCGACGAGGTCGTCATCGGCGCCGCGGACGACGCCGTCGTCTTCGACTGGGAGCCGACCCTCACGGCCGGTGCGGAGATGCTCGGCCGCCGCGGCGAGGACCACCGCTTCGAGGCACCGCGCCCGGCCGCTCAGCGCCGCCGTGAGCGCGATGCGGAGCGGGACGAGGCCCAGCACGAGTACGACGCGTTCAAGCCCTTCTAACGGCGCCTGAGGGCCCGCTACGGCGGTGCGTACGACAGGCCCCGCCACGGCGGGCGCGTACGGACGGTGGTGCGTACGGCGAAGGGCCCCGGGAGAACCGAGCGTTCTCCCGGGGCCCTTCGCTACGCGTCAAGCGGCGTGCGGTGGCGGGGTCAGACCGCCGCCGTCTCCTCCGCCTCGGGCGAGCCCGGCTCCAGCTCCGCCTCCTCGGCGGCGTCCCTGGCCTCGCGCTGCGCGGGGATCTCGTCCGCCAGGCGGGTGGCCATCCGGGCCCGGCGGGCGTCGGCCTTGGCGCACAGGGCCTGGGCGGCCGCGTTGAAGCGCACCAGCGACGGCGGGTCGGACGGGCCCAGCAGATGGACCTTCAGCTCCGCGCGCGCGGCCACGTTGGTGTCCTTCGCCGGGTCGCGGACCGCTTCGAGGAGCGTGGTCAGGCCCTTCGCCTTCGGGGTGAGGACGGTCGCGGCGCGCACCGTCGGGAAGCCCGCCTTGAACTCTGCCTCGGACAGCCCGCTGGTGTTCGCCACCGCGTACGGCTTCTCGCTGGTCAGGTAGTCCGAGACCACGCTCGAGACATCGCTGATCAGCAGGTCCGACTGGTTGAAGCAGGCGAAGATGGCCGGCCGGGGGCCGGTGACGATCTGGTGCTCCCACACCGGCATCGACGCCCAGTAGGCGTTCTCCCAGGCCGTGGTGGCCGCCGTGACGACCGCGGCGCGGTCCTTGTCCGGGGCGCCCTGGAGCTTCATACGCTCGATCTCGTCCGCGCTGGGGCGGAAGGCGGTGCTGGTGAGGCGGTTGAGCTCGTCGGTGCGACGGGCCAGTTCGGCGGCGGCCTCCGGGCCGGGCCGGTCGCCGCTCCGCTTGGTGTTGGCCTCGGCGATCATCGCCATGATGCGCTCGTTGGCGCGGCCCGCGCGCGGGTCGACCGAACCGGTCATCGGGTGCGGCTTGTACAGGAGGCGCACCTTGGGGTCGGCCAGCACTTCGCGGACGATGTTCTCACCCGCGAGGATGACCGAGGTGTTGCCCGGGTTGCCGTCCCAGCCCTCCCAGGTGGGCGCGTACAGCACGGTGGTGAAGTCCTCCCCGCCGGCGCCGCCGAGCGCGCCGGTGGCCGCGGCCGCGTAGGGGCGGATCGGGGCCAGCTGCGGGCGGCCGACCTCGGCCACGTCCTTGTCCTCGACGCCGATGTCGGCGAGCTGGTAGCGCTCACGCGCCGCCGGGCCCGCGACCCACACCTCGTCGTACGCCTTGGCGTACGGGTTGCAGCTGGAGAGCTTGTCGCTCTCGCCGTGGTTGATGAAGGCGTGCTTGATCGACGGGATGCGCAGGACCTGCGAGGTCTTGCCGGAGTTCGCCGGGTGGAGCAGCACCTTGAGCGTGGAGTGCTCGAGCCGCATCAGGTGCGCGACCTTGGGCAGGCACACGATCGGCACGTCCGTCGCGTCGATCTTCTGCACCATGAAGCGCTCGCGGAGCACGATGATCGGGTTGCCGTCGAGCGCGGCGAGCGTGGAGAGCCACATGTTCGCCTGGTACGCGGAGGTGGTGCCGCCGGAGAAGTACATGCCGACCGTCGGCTGGTACTCCGCCAGCCACTTGTCCAGCCACTCCAGCGCCTTGGCCTCACCGGCCATCCGCTTGCGCGGCAGCAGCCAGGTGCCCAGGTGGACGGTGCCCGCGACCGCGATCAGCAGACCGACGGCCACGCCGACCATGCCCCAAACGGCAGTCTTGGTGCCCGCGGTGATCAGCAGACCCGCGGTGACCGGGATCGACAGGCGGACCAGCCGGCGGGCGTGCTGGCGGGCGAACAGCCGCGGCGGGGCGTCGCTCAGCCGCAGCGCCGACGCGTCGATGTTGCGGGTGACGAACGGCAACTGGCGGGTGCGGCGGACCAGTATGGCCACGGCCTGGCAGGCGAAGTGCGTCACATAGAACAGCAGCAGCCCGGCCGTCAGCGGCGCCTGCTCGTTCAGCGGGTCGATGCCGTCTATGCGCAGCAGTCCCACCAGGATGAGCATGTCCCGGAACAGCTGGCGCACCGTGACGTCGAGGCGGACCTTGCCCAGCAGCGACAGCAGTCCAGGTTGCTTGTGCTGCAGATAGAGATCGAGCGCGAGGCCACCCGCCGAGGCGGCGATCAGAAGGGGCACGTTCGGGAGCACGGCGCCGACGAGCTGTGTGGTGAAGAACACCAGCATCGCGAGCAGCGCAGCCAGCTGTACGGCCCGGCGGGGGGCGATTCCGGCAGAGGGCACGGGTTGAGCTCCTGGCAGGAGGACGAGGGAACTGTATGGGGGGACCCCTGACCGTATGCCGCCGCCCGGCCCGGTGACAATCCGCGCCCGCGCCAACCATCTCGAATCGGGTCCAAAGGAGCCTCCCGAGGCCGCTCAGGCGACCGCCGGACGGCTTTGAGGCGACTGCCGGGCAACTCACAGGCGGCCGGAAAGCGACCCGTGGACGGCCGTCGGGGCCTTCTTTCAGAGGTTCGTCGGGTGTTCGTCGGGGCGGCGCGTCCAGGGGCTGAAACAGCGGCGCGTCCAGGGGCTGATATACGCGGGCATCCGGCGGCCGGGCTGACGTACATTGCGCGCTTGTCATGATGAGTGTGTAGAAAGAAGCGCTCTTCAGGGCGCGCACGACCAGGGGACGAGCAGGGGAGCGGTGTGAGCGAGCAGGACGGGTCGGCGGCGGTACGGGACGAGGTGGTCGCGGCCCGCAGGATCGTGGTCAAGGTCGGTTCGTCCTCCCTCACCACCGCGGCGGGAGGGCTGGACGCCGACCGGGTCGACGCGCTGGTGGACGTCCTCGCCAAATTCGCAGACGGCCCGGGCGGCCCAGGTGGCCCCGGCGGCGCTGAGGGCAAGGAGATAGTCCTGGTCTCCTCCGGCGCCATCGCCGCGGGCCTGGCGCCGCTGGGGCTCGAGCGGCGCCCGCGCGACCTCGCCCGCCAGCAGGCCGCCGCCAGCGTCGGCCAGGGCCTGCTGGTGGCCCGCTACACGGCCTCCTTCGCGCGCTACGGGCGCCGGGTCGGCCAGGTGCTGCTGACCACCGACGACACCAGCCGCCGCGCCCACTACCGCAACGCCACCCGCACCCTGGACCAGCTGCTGGCCATGGGGGCCGTGCCGGTCGTCAACGAGAACGACACGGTGGCCACGGACGAGATCCGGTTCGGCGACAACGACCGGCTCGCGGCCCTGGTCGCGCATCTGGTGCGGGCCGATCTGCTGGTGCTGCTCTCCGATGTGGACGGCCTCTACGACGGGGATCCCCGCACCCCCGGCACCTCCCGGATCGCCGAGGTCACCGGACCCAAGGACCTGGACGGCGTCTCGATCGGCAGTGCGGGCCGCTCCGGGGTGGGCACCGGCGGCATGGTCACCAAGGTCGAGGCGGCCCGGATCGCGGCCGCGGCCGGTGTCCCGGTGGTGCTGACCTCCGCCAGCCGGGCCGGTGACGCCCTGCTGGGCCGCCCCACCGGCACGTTCTTCCACCGCACCGGCCGCCGCTCCGCCGACCGGCTGCTGTGGCTGGCGCACGCCTCCGCGCCGCGCGGGGCGCTCATCCTGGACGACGGGGCGGTGCGGGCCGTGGTGGAGCGCCGTACCTCGCTGCTGCCGGCCGGTATCGCCGCCGTGGAGGGCGAGTTCACCGCGGGGGACCCGGTCGAGCTGCGCGACACCGAGGGGCGGGCCGTCGCCCGTGGGCTGGTCAACTTCGACGCCAAGGAGATCCCCCGGCTGATCGGGCGGTCGACGCGCGAGCTGGCCCGCGAGCTGGGCCCGGCGTACGAGCGCGAGGTCGTGCACCGGGACGACCTGGTCGTGCTGCACACATGATGCACGCGTGACGGACGTCACTCAGGGGAGAGAAAATCCGACAAGTCCGTTCATTCAACGGAGAGCTTCCGGAAAATCGCCACGCGGCCTCCCGCGGACTGGTCAACTTTGTTGCACGGGGCCGCACCGGCAGTGGGCCCGTACACCGAACCGTGGGTAACCGCAGCACAACACCGGCTCCGGCCGGTGCGTGAGCGGAGCAGCGAGCAACAGGAGGCCGCCGGTGAGACGAGGGCGCTCGGGGGCGCTGCCCAAAACGGGGGCGCTGTCCAAAGGGGCGGCGCTGCCCAAAGAAGCGGCGGGGCGCACCCTGACCAGTGTCGGGACCATGGGCGCGGGGGTGGGCGAGGCACCCGGCGCGGTGGACGTGGCGGATGCGCCGGGCGTGCCCAGTGAGGCCACCCGGATGTGGCACGTCACCCTCAGTCTCTCGGGTGCGGAGGCCCCGCTGCGGGACGTCCGGCAGGCGCTCGAGCGGCTGGCGCATGACCATCCGTTCCTGCTGACCAGCCGCTATGCCAACGATCACGCCGAGATCCGCTACTGGGAAGAGGCCCGGGACCTGCATGACGCGGCGGCGGTCGCCCTGCGGCTGTGGGGCGAGCACCGGTCCACGGCCAAGCTGCCGCCTTGGGAGATCGTCGGCCTCGAGGTCATCGACCGCGAGACCTACCATCAGCGCATCGCGGAGGGGTACGGCCCGCCGCCGGCCGCGTCGGTAGGGGTGCACCCGTACTGACAGGGACTGACGGGCACTGACAGGGGCCGACAGGGACTGACAGGGGCCGACAGGGACTGGCAGGGACCGGCAGGGCCCCTATGTGGCCCGATGTGTCCTGCTATACGGCTCGGCCGTTCCCGTCGTGAGAATTCCGTCTCGAAAAGCGGAACGGCGGACGGCATACGGCCGAGCCCTCAGTAGGCTTCACTCCATGACCAGCGCACCCACCTCGCCCCTCACCGACCCCTGGCCGAAGTCCCCGGTCCTCCAGACCGCCTACCGGGCCCGGGTGGCGGCCACCGACCTCGCCCCGCTGCCGCGCGCGGCCAAGGACGACGCGCTGCTCGCGATGGCAGACGCGCTCGAGGTGCGGACCAAGGAGATCGTCGAGGCCAACGCGGTGGACGTGGCGCGGGCGCGCGAGGCGGGCACGAGCCAGGCGATCATCGACCGGCTCACCCTCACCCCCGAGCGGGTGCGGGCCATCGCCTCGGACGTGCGCGACGTGGTGGCGCTGCCCGACCCGGTCGGCGAGGTGGTGCGCGGCTCGACCCTGCCCAACGGGATCGATCTGCGCCAGGTGCGGGTGCCGCTCGGCGTCGTCGGAATCATCTACGAGGCCCGGCCCAACGTCACGGTGGACGCGGCCGCGCTGTGCCTGAAATCGGGCAACGCCGTGCTGCTGCGCGGCTCGTCCTCCGCGTACCACTCCAACACCGCGCTGGTGAAGGTCCTGCGCGATGCCGTCGGCGGGGCCGGACTGCCCGCGGACGCCGTGCAGTTGGTGCCGGGCGAGAGCCGGGAGTCGGTGGCCGAGTTGATGCGCGCCCGCGGTCTGGTGGACGTGCTGATCCCGCGCGGTGGCGCATCGCTGATCCGTACGGTCGTCGAGCAGTCGACGGTCCCGGTCATCGAGACCGGCACCGGCAACTGCCATGTGTACGTGGACGCGCAGGCCGATCTCGACATGGCGGTCGAGATCCTGGTGAACTCCAAGGCGCAGCGGCCCAGTGTGTGCAACGCCGCCGAAACCCTGTTGGTCCATCAGGACATCGCGGCCGCGTTCCTGCCGCGCGCGCTGGACGCGCTGGCCGAGGCCGGGGTGACGGTGCACGGCGACGAGCGGGTGGTGGCCCTCGCGGAGCAGTTGGAGGGCTCCAAGACCACTGTCGTCCCGGCGGTGGTGGAGGACTGGGAGACCGAGTACCTCTCGTACGACATCGCGGCGGCGGTCGTGGACTCCCTGGACGCCGCGGTGGCCCACATCCGGCTGTGGTCCTCCGGTCACACCGAGGCGATCGTCACCACCTCCCAGATGGCCGCCCGCCGCTTCACCCAGTTGGTGGACTCGACGACGGTCGCGGTGAACGCCTCCACCCGGTTCACGGACGGCGGCCAGTTCGGCTTCGGCGCCGAGATCGGCATCTCCACGCAGAAGCTGCACGCCCGCGGCCCGATGGGCCTGCCCGAGCTGACCTCGACCAAGTACATCGTCACCGGCGACGGCCACATCCGCTGAGCGGGATTCCCCGCTGCGGCATCCGCGTCGCATCCCCCATGTGGCGTCCCCCGATCGGGGGACGCCGCGGGCATTCGGGGGGTACTCCGGTCGGGTGGACTTCCGCCGCTCCGCTCCAGGTGCCTGTTCCCCCGAATAGCATTTCACCCTGCCCAAATTGACCCGTCCGGTCTACTCTGAATGGGTGCCGGACGATGTGGGAGGCAAGCCGTTCCCGGACGGTGACGAGCCCGAAGACCGCAGCCACGGGGAAGCGAACGACGAGTTCGCCGCCGTGGTCTTCGACGAGGACTTCGTACGATCCGCCGCGATTCACGAACCCACCGCCATCGAGCGGATGCTGGCCGCCGCCCAGGCCCGCGCCGACGCCGAGGCGTCCCGCCGCCGCTCGGCCGGCGTCTCTCCCGAGGACGAGCTCTACGAGGACGGTTACGGCCCCGACGGCGACGCCGAGTTCGGATATGGCGCATACGACGACGAGGCCGCCGACCCCGACAGCGACCAGGCCGACGGATTCGGCCACGGCCGGGACGGCTACGACCCCTATGGCCCGTACGGCCGATACGGCAGCGCCGGGCGCCCCTACCGCGGCCACGCCCGCTGGCACCGCCCGGTGGCCTGGCTGCTGGCGATTCTGATGGGCATAGGGGTCGTCGCGCTGGCCTTCACGGCCGTCTACCGCGGCGCCTCCGGAAACCGCCAGGACCCGTCGCCGCCGCCCGCCACAAGCGGCGTCGACGCCACACCCGCCGACCGCCCGGGCTCCGTGCCGTCGGAGCCGTCGGAGCCGTCGGAGCCGTCGGAGCCGGCCTCGTCCTATGAGTCCGCTGGGGCCGCCGCCACGGACGAGCCGACCGGCGCCGCGACGACCGTGCCGCGCTCGCCGTAAGCGGAAGTTGTGGAGTATCACCGCGTTTACCGGCGCCCCTCGCGACCTACTCTTGAGATATGACCGGGCGTGGAAACCCTCCTGAGGGGACACCCGAGGGCGTCCCGGGAGGCGGTGACGACGAGTATCGCTCCGTCGTTTTCGACGAGTCGTTCGTTCGCGCTGCCCGGCTCCAGGAATTCTCGGCCCAGGAGCGCATGGGGGAACACGCCAGAGCGGTGCGCAGCCGGCACGCCTGGGCGCGGGCGGGTGCCTCGCGCCAGGCCGTCATTCTGGTGCTGCTGATTGCCTTCGCCTTCGCCGCCGCCGTCTATCTGGGTGTGCGTCACCCGTACCAGAGCCCCCCGCCGCAGGCCGTCGAGCCGCTGCGCAGCAGCGTGGTGCCGCTCGCGCCGCGCGGCCAGGTGCCCGGCGGGGAGCCCGCGGCCCTGTTCGAGAACAGCCCGGCCGCGGCGTTCGCCACCGGCGCCGCGGGCGTCACCCTGCCCGGTGTGCGGCGCACTCACAGCTTCTCCGAGAGCCAGGTGATGGGCGCGCTCACCACGGCCAAGGAATACATCGTCAAGTCGGCCCTCGACCCGGCCGTGCTCACCGGTGGCGAGGCGCGGTCCGTACGGCTGCTGCTCGACCCGGACCAGCTCGACCAGTTCGACCACAGCCTCGAGCACCCGGCCGACGACGGGCGGTACGCGGCCACCGGCTGGCTGACCCGCTTCAACCCGGCCGAGGCGGCGCTGGCCGCCCCGGCGGTACGGGTGCACGGCACCCTGACGGCCACCGAGCGGAGCGCATCGACGCTGGAGGTCACCGCCGACCACACCTTCGTCTATGCCGTCAAGCGGCCCCATGAGGGCGGCACCGACCACGCCTCGCTGTTCACGGTGCGGCGCGAGACGCGGTTCCGCTTCGACCGTGACGATCTGCGCGACCACCACCTGGAGGTGGTGGTCAGCTCCGTGCTGGCGGGCCCGCAGGCATGCGCCGCGAACGCCGCCGGGTATCTGCGGCCGCTGCTGGCCGGGCAGAGCGCCAAGGGCGACGCACCGCCCGGTACGGACCCGTACAGCTCAGGCCGCTCCACGGCCTCCCTGTGCGGTGTCCTGTCCCCGGGAGCCCTGCCGCATCTGCCGGGTTCCGCTTCCTGACGCTGACGCTGACGGTTACGGAAGGTCCGGCTCAGGACCGTCCTTGGGCGGGGTGTCGCCACCCGAGCCGCCCGGACCGCCCGGACCGCCCGAGCCACCCGAGCCGCCCGGGCCGTCCTTGGGCGGCTCCTTGGCGGCCGAGGCGCCCCCGGTGCCGGTGAACTTCTCGCGCAGCTTGCTGCCGAGGTCCCCCGCACCGCCCGCCACATCCCGTACGAACGCCATCAGCGGGTCCTTGCTGCCGCGCACCGACTCCGCGTAGTGGTTCGCCGACTCCCTGAAGGAGTCGCTGACCGAGGTGTTCTTGTCCTCGTCGCGCCGCGCGTAGTGACCGTCCATGATCCGCTGGTAGTCGCGCCCGGCGGCCCACTTCTTCAGCTCGGCGGCGCGCACGGTGGTGAACGGATGGCTGCGCGGCAGCATGTTCAGGATCTTGAGCACGGAGTCCCGCAGATCGCCGCCGGCCTCGTACTCCTCCGCCTGCTCCAGGAAGGCGTCCACATTCATCTCGTGCAGATGGTGGCCGCCCGCGAGCTTCATCAGCCCGCGCATCGACGCCTTCAGGTCCTGCCCCACCAGCAGCCCGGCCCGGTCCGCCGACAGCTCCGACTTGCGGAACCACTCGCGCAGCGCCGTCACCACGGCCATCACCGCGACATTGCCGAGCGGTATCCAGGCGACCTTCATCGCCAGATTGGTCAGGAACAGCAGGATCGTGCGGTAGACGGAGTGCCCGGACAACGCGTGGCCCACCTCGTGGCCGACGACCGCCCGCATCTCCTCCTCGTCCAGCAGCTCGACCAGGCCGGTGGTGAGCACGATGATCGGCTCGTCCATGCCGATGCACATCGCGTTCGGCCGCGGGTCCTGTGTGACGTACATCGCGGGGACCTTGTCCAGGTCCAGGATGTAGCAGGCGTCCCGGAGCATGTCGTGGAGGTACGCGAACTGCCGGTCGCTCACCCGCACCGAATCGGACAGATACAGCAGCCGCAGGCTCCGCTCGGGCAGCAGCCCGCTCAGCGCCCTGAAGATCGTGTCGAAGCCGGTCAGCTTGCGCAGCGCGACCAGCGCGGACCGGTCCGCCGGATGCTCGTACGCACGCGAGGAGATGCCCGGGAACCGCCGCCGGTCACGACCCGGCACCCGCTCCTGTCCGCCGCCCGCGCCGTTCCCGGCCCCAGGCGTGTTGCTGTCGCTCATCTGGCCCCCTCGCTGGACTGCTGGTCCGTGCTGTTCCCAGCCTAGGGCCTGGTGCGGGCCTTCGGCCGGGGGAGGGTTAGCGTGGAGGCATGCCCGACATGACTGGTCTCACAGAAGCGCTCGCCGCCACCTCCAAGCACGACGGAGGGCCGGGCGCGCTGCTGCGCATCGTCCTGGTGGTGGGCATCGTGGGCGCCGTGCTGCTGGCCTGGTTCCTGTTGCGCGGGTACAAGCAGGACTGAGATCCGGCTCGCATACGATGTGGCGGACGCACTTGCCCGCCTCGATCCGGATAGGTTCTGCCTGCGATGACCGCTCTCAGCACCGCGCACGCCACCCTGACGACCCTCGCCGCCGAGGGCGAGCACGTCGACAACCATCCGAGCATCAGCCCCTACATGACCGGCGGCGGGGCCCTGGTGATCCTCCTCCTGCTGCTGTGGGTCACCACCCGCTTCAACCGGGACCGCTGACCGAGGTCACAGTCCCCATGGGTCCCGGCGCCCGGCCGGGCCCAGTAGGGTCTGCTCGCATGGGAGAGCAGATGGGCCACGCCAAGCGGCGGCTCGGGGTGATGGGTGGGACGTTCGATCCCATCCACCACGGCCACCTGGTCGCCGCCAGTGAGGTCGCCTCGCAGTTCCACCTCGACGAAGTGGTGTTCGTACCGACCGGGGAGCCGTGGCAGAAGAGCCACAAGAAGGTGTCCCCGGCCGAGGACCGCTATCTGATGACGGTGATCGCGACGGCCTCGAACCCCCAGTTCTCGGTCAGCCGTATCGACATCGACCGGGGCGGCGCCACGTACACCACGGACACGCTGCGCGATCTGCGCGCGTTGAACAGTGACGCGGACTTGTTCTTCATCACCGGCGCGGACGCGCTGGCCCAGATCCTCACCTGGCGGGACGCCGAGGAGCTGTTCTCGCTCGCGCACTTCATCGGGGTGACCAGACCCGGCCACATACTGGCCGATCCGGGGCTGCCGGAGGGCGGGGTGTCGCTGGTCGAGGTGCCGGCGCTGGCGATCTCCTCCTCGGACTGCCGCGCGCGGGTCGCACACGGCGAGCCGGTCTGGTATCTGGTGCCGGACGGCGTGGTGCGCTACATCGACAAGCGCGAGTTGTACCGGCACGACTGCTGAAGGGGCACCGGTGAACGACCGACAGGACCCGTACGACCCGTACGCGCGGGATTCCTATCCCCAGGACCCGCAGATCTACGGCTACGACGCCTATGGCCAGCCGGTGTACCAGCCGCAGGACGCGCAGCAGGACGCGCAGCAGGGCTACGACCCGTATGCGCAGGGGCAGCCGCAGCAGCAGCCGCCGCAGGAAGGTTACGGCTACGACCCGTACGCGCAGCAGACGCAGCAGCCTTACGGGCAGGGGCAGGCACAGCCGCAGTACGACCCGTACGCCGGACAGCAGCAGTACCCCCACCAGCAGGACCCACAGCAGCCACAGGGCTACGTCCCCCAGCTACCGCTGGGCGGTGCCCCCTACGCCCCGTACGACACCTCGCAGGGCACCCCCTACGGCGCGGCCCCCTACGAGACGCCCTACGCCCCCGGCGGGCGCCCGAACGTCCCCCCGCAGCGCGACCCGGCGGCCCCGGCCCAGGCGCCGGCCCAGGCGCCGGGCGACGCGTACCAGGAGCCCGGCCCCGCCGAGCGTGAGCAGGCTCCCTCCCGGGCTGACGCCCGTACCAGCAGACAGGCCGACCGGCAGCCCGATGGGCAACCCGGCAAGGGGTCCGCGCAGCAGCCCGCCGGGAAGTCCGCCGAGCAGTCCGACGGCGAGGCGTACCACACCGAGCAGTTCTCCTTCGTCGAGGAGCCGGACGAGGACTCCGAAGACGTCATCGACTGGCTCAAGTTCGCCGAGACCCGCAGCGAGCGGCGCGACGAGCGCAAGCGCAAGGGCCGCAACCGCCTGGTGGCGCTGGTGGTGGTCATGGTCCTGGCCGCGGTGGGCGGGGTCGGTTACCTCTGGTACGCGGGCAAGCTGCCGGGCCTGTCCGACGACGAGCAGGGCACCGCCGCCGCCGGGGGACCGCAGAAGCGCGATGTGATCGTGGTCAATCTGCGTGAGACCAAGGGCGGGCGCACCTCCACCGCGCTGCTGGTCGACAACGAGACCACCAAGCGGGGCACCACCGTCCTGCTGCCGAACGCGCTCGCCCTGTCCGCCGAGGACGGCGGCCCGACCACCCTGGGCAAGTCGGTGGTCGACGAGGGCTCCGACGCCACCCGTGAGTCCCTGAACACGCTGCTCGGCTCGAAGATCCAGGGCACCTGGCGGCTGGACACCCCGTATCTGGAGAACCTGGTCGAGCTGGTCGGCGGCATCACCCTCGACGCCGACGCCACCGTCCCGGGCGCCGCGAAGGGCGACGACCCGCTGGTCGAGCGGGGCAAACAGCGCGATCTGGGCGGCGAGGCCGCCGTCGCGTACGCCACCTACCGCGGGCAGGGTGAGACGCAGACCAAGCAGCTCGCGCGCTTCGGGCAGGTCATGCACGCGGCGCTGAAGAAGATCTCCAGCGATGAGGACGGCGCCACGAACACCGTGGAGTCGCTGGCCCAGATCCCGGACCCGTCGCTGAGCGAGAAGGCGCTCGGCGCATCGCTGGCCCGGCTGGCCGAGCAGGCCAAGGGCGGTTCGTACGACACGACCATGCTGCCGGTCCAGCCGGACGGCACGCTCAGCGAGGAGTCCACCGACAAGGTGGTCAAGACCATCCTCGGCGGCGCGGTCAAGAACACCGACCAGGAGGCGGCCTCGCGGGTCAGCGTGAAGAACGCGGGCTCGGTGCGGGGCGCTGCCAACGAGGCCCAGGTCACCCTGGTCAACGGCGGCTTTACGGTCGTCGGCGCCGCCGAGCAGGGCGGCACTCCGCAGGCGGCCTCGCAGGTGCTGTACGCGGACGCGAAGCAGGCCGCCCAGGCCAAGGAGGTCGCCAAGACGCTGGGTCTTGCCACCGCCGCGGCGAAGAAGGGCAAGGTCGCCTCGAACGCGGACATCACGGTCCTCCTCGGCCCGGACTACAAGCCGAAGAGCTGACCGGGGGCGAGATAGCCGGACAGGGTGACGGTGGGGCGTGAGACGCTTGGGGTATCACGTCCCACCGACTGAAAGCCTTGCCTGTGACCGCCACTGACCGCTCCATCGAGCTCATCAACGCCGCCGCCCAGGCGGCCGCCGACAAGCTCGCGCACGACATCATCGCGTACGACGTCAGCGATGTGCTCTCGATCACCGACGCCTTCCTGCTCGCCTCGGCTCCCAACGACCGCCAGGTCAAGTCGATCGTCGACGAGATCGAGGAGCGGCTGAACAAGGAGCTGGGCGCCAAGCCGGTGCGCCGCGAGGGCGACCGCGAGGCCCGCTGGGTGCTGTTGGACTACGTCGACATCGTGGTCCACGTCCAGCACAGCGAGGAGCGCGTCTTCTACGCCCTGGAGCGGCTGTGGAAGGACTGCCCGCAGCTGGAGCTGCCCGCCGACGCCAAGGCCACCCGCGGCAAGGGGGAGGAGTACGCGAAGGCACAGTCCGCCGACGTCGGGCTCGGCGGACTGGACGGTGAGCTGCGCTGAACGGCTCGCAGGGCGGCCGTGGCCGCCGCATAGTCCTGTGGCGCCACGGCCAGACGGCCTGGAATCTCGAGCGCCGCTTTCAGGGGACCACGGATATCGAGCTGACCGAGACGGGTGTCGTCCAGGCGCGCCGCTCGGCCCGGCTGCTGGCCGCGCTGAAGCCGCACGCCATCGTCGCCTCCGACCTCAGCCGCGCGAAGGCGACGGCCGCCGAGCTGGCCACCGTCACGGGCCTGGAGGTCAACTACGACGCGGGGCTGCGTGAGAGCTTCGCCGGGCAGTGGCAGGGGCTCACCCATGAGGAGATCACCGCGCGGTTCGGCGAGCAGTACGCGGCGTGGAAGCGCGGTGAGCCGGTGCGGCGCGGCGGCGGCGAGCTGGAGACCGAGGTGGCCGACCGGGCCGCGCCGGTCGTGGCGGAGGCCGCCGACAAGCTGCCGGACGGCGGCACGCTCGTCGTGGTCAGCCACGGCGGCACGATCCGCACCACCATCGGGCGGCTGCTCGGCCTCGACCCGAATTCGTGGGAAGCTCTTGGAGGGCTGTCCAACTGCTCCTGGTCGGTGCTGGGCGAGGGCGCGCGCGGCTGGCGGCTCATGGAGCACAACGCCGGGTCGCTGCCGGAGCCGGTGCTCGGCGACGACGACTGAGCGGATTTCCGACGACTGGGCGGATTTCCTTTTCCGGCAGGTCACCGGCTAAGCTTCATCTCGTTCGAAGCGCTTCGGCGCGACGGAGAGCGGGGCTATAGCTCAGTTGGTAGAGCGCCTGCATGGCATGCAGGAGGTCAGGAGTTCAATTCTCCTTAGCTCCACAGGAGTTGGGCCACGGCGATCCCGCTTCCCTCACAGGGAGGCGGGATCTTTCGTTTCCGTTTCCGCTTCCGCCTCAGCCTCCATCTCCGCTGCCGCCGCCCGCTCCGCCAGGATCTCGGAGACGTGCCGGGCGTGCCGGGGGCAGCCGACGAGCAGGTCGTCCATCGTGCGCAGCCGGTCGAGCAACGCCCGGCTCTGCTCGTCGCTCGGCGTGTAGACCACGACGCGGCTCTCCGGAGCCCCCTGGATCACCAGCGAGGTCGAGATCAGCCGCAGATCGCCGACCGAGGCGTGCCGTACGAGTTTGATCCGGGAGCCCGGTGGGGCGACATCCCCGCTGTGCCACATCCGGGCGAATTCCTTGCTGAGGCCCAGCAGACGGTTGATGAAGTCCTCCCAGGCGGGCTCGCCCACATGGCGGCCGTATGCGCCGCGCAGCGTCGCCACCATGAGCGGCAGTTCATTGGCCCGGTTGATGAACATGGAGCAGCAGCCGGGGTGGGAGAACAGCTGCCACAGCGCGTTCCGCTCGGTGCGGGGGGCTATCGCGAGCGACGGGAAAAGGGTCTTGTACGTGTCGTTCAGCGCCAGCAGGTCGTACCGGGCGTTGTAGACCACCGCCGGGAGCGGATCGATCGCGTCGATGATGCCCTGCACCTCGGGGCGGACTGTCTGCGCCTCGTCCGCCAGGTCGGGGACGTACGGCACCTCGGCGAGGTGGTACAGGTGCTCGCGCTCGGCCTGGTCCAGGCGCAGGGTGCGGGCCACCGCGTCCAGCACCTGCGCGCTGGCGTTGATCGGGCGGCCCTGCTCCAGCCAGGTGTACCAGGTCACGCCGACCCCTGAGAGCTGGGCGACCTCCTCCCGGCGCAGCCCCGGCGTGCGGCGGCGCAGACCCGGGGCCATGCCCACATCGGCGGGCGTCACCCGGGCGCGGCGGATGCGCAGGAAGGCGGCCAGCTCCGGCCGTCGGCGGCGGGTGTTCGCTGTCATCGTGCCATGGTCCCCGCCGCGGCGGATGGCTGCCAGGTGCTGCCAGTACCAGCATCGGCGGGCTCTCGTTACCCGTACCGGCCCGGCTCCAGGCTCGACCCATGACACACACCACCCCGACCACTTCGGTGCCGCCCGGCGCGCTGGACGACACCGGTGGATCCAGTAAAAGCGATGCCACTGACAACCGGCCCCGGCGCAGGGCGCCGGGGCCCGCCCGGCTGCTCACGATCGTCCTGGTCGGGCAGCTCATGGCGGTCCTCGACGTCTTCATCGTCAACGTCGCCGCACCGGCCCTCAGCACCGATCTGCACGCCTCGGGCGCCGGGCTGCAGCTGGTCGTCGCGGGCTACACGATCTCGTACGCCGTGCTGCTGATCACCGGCGCACGGCTGGGCGCCCTGATCGGCCACCGGCAGGCGTTCCTCGCCGGGCTCACGGTCTTCACCGCCGCCTCGCTGGCGTGCGGGCTGGCCCCCGGCACGGGGGCGCTGATCGCCTTCCGGTTCATCCAGGGCGCGGGCGCGGCGGTGATGCTGCCGCAGGTGCTCAGCCTCATCCAGCGCACCTTCACGGGCGCTTCGCGGGCCCGTGCGCTCGGCGCCTATTCGGCGGTGCTGGCCTCCGGCGCGGCCGTCGGGCAGGTCCTGGGCGGGGCGCTGGTGCAGGCGGATCTGTTCGGGACCGGCTGGCGCCCGGTCTTCCTGGTGAATGTGCCGATCGGCCTTGCGCTGCTGGTCCTGGGACCGCGCTGGCTGGACGGCGCCGAGGAGCGCCCGGCGGCGGGCGCGGGCGGTGGTGCGGGGAGCGGTGGTGCGGGCGCGGGCGCGGGCGGTGGCGCGGCGGCGGGGCGGTCCGGAACCCTGGATCTGACCGGTCTGCTGCTGCTCGCGGCGGCGGTGCTGCTGTTCACCGTGCCGTTGGTGCTCGGCCAGGAGCGTGGCTGGCCGCTGTGGGGCTGGGTCATGCTGGGCCTGAGCGCGGTCCTGGCGGCGGCCTTCGCGGCGTACGAGGCCCGGCTGGCCGGCCGTGGCGGGGCGCCGCTGATCTCGCCGCGGGTGGCGGGGGCGCCGGGCATGCCGCTGGCGATCGTGCGGATCGTGCTGGGAATGGCGGCCAACGGGGGCTTTCTGTTCGTGATGACGCTGCATGTGCAGGGTGGGCTCGGCTACAGCGCCCTGCGGGCCGGCTGTACCTTCGCGCCCACCGCTGTGGCGTTCGGCCTCGTCGGCCTCAACTGGCAGCGCTTTCCGTCGCGCTGGCAGCCCGTCACCGTACCGGCCGGATTCGTGCTGGCGGCCGTCTCGTTCGTCGGCGTCGGGCTGGCGCTGCGCGACGGGTCCGACGGCGGCGCCTGGCTGTTCGTCGCCCTGGTGGGCGTCGGGATGGGCCTCGCCTTCGCCTACAGCCCCGTGCTGACCCGGACGTTGGCGACCGTTCGGCCGCAGGACGCGGCGGACGCCAGCGGGGTGCTGGTGACATCCGCTCAACTCGGCCTGCTGAGCGGCGTCGCCGTTTTCGGCGCGGTCTTCCTGGGCCACGGGTCGGGCGTGGACGCCTCCGCGGACGCCCTGTGGGTGAGCTGTCTGGCGCTGGCGGGCGCGGCGCTGTGCGGAGCGATTGTTGGTCTGGTGATACGTGTGAGGTATCTCCGCTGACCTGGGCGCCCTCCCATGGCAGAATCGGCGGCCGGAGGGGGATCCCAAGGTCTTGGTGACAACGGCGGTGTTTCCTACGTGTGTACGGCCTGCGGCCACAGCTGGAGCTGAGTGAGATTGGGAGCACACAGCCGGAAGTGCGACTGGTGTGGCAGCGGGACGCCGATCGTGCGCGACATGGAACCGCTCAACCCCGACTACCAGTACTGGTGTGTGGAGTGCGCCCGGGCGCTCATCATCAAGGGCGACCCGATCGAGACATACAGGGAGCTCGAAGGGGAGCCGATCTACGGACGGCTCCTCGACGAGCACTGCACCCTGAAGCGCTTCTATTCCTTCGCGACGGCATAAGGAAACCGATTTGGCAGACGGCCGTGGGGTCCGTGTAATGTAGGCGATGCCGCCGGGGGACCGGGCGGAGCAAGACCTGGGGCTATAGCTCAGTTGGTAGAGCGCCTGCATGGCATGCAGGAGGTCAGGAGTTCAATTCTCCTTAGCTCCACAGTGTGAGTGAATGGGCGGGCCGTCCGGTGAGGACGGCCCG